>JAIPFN010000137.1 GCA_021736615.1 Phycisphaerae bacterium
CCTTTATTCTGTGTCCCATAGCAATATGTATGTGAGTCGAGCTTACTCCTCCCTTTTCAGCGGCATACCTTGCACTGTCCCTGATGTCGCTGAACTGAAAGTTCCAGTTCAGTTTCGGTCGGATATATGTTCTAACATAATCGCTGAAACCACCTTCCGAATAATGTGTTTTGAACATTGAAATAAAAAGGTATTCGCTTTGACTATCCCTCTCCTTCATATAATCTTCGATTGCCTCAATCGTATTATTCCATAATGCCCCGCATTTAGGTACTTTTGTCTTCTTACGTCTGTAAGCAACAGTGCCATCATCCCAGTTAATATCTTTAATCTTCAATAATCTTGCATCAATCGGATAACTGCAAGTGTTCAAGCTCCATAGTATGATTGCCTTCCACTTAGTATTGACACTGGAGAGCAGTTTTTTGAGTTGCTTTTTAGTTATTAGTTGGGGAGTTAGGTCACCACTGCCAGGACTACGAAAATCCTGCCATATGCGAAGAACTCTATCTATTTCAGTCTTATCTTCAATGTTAGTGCCATAGGTTTTCAATACTGTCTTAACCGCTCCCCATCTATGGCTAATCCATGTATTGCTTCTTTTCTCATTTTTTGCCATTTGCCTGATGACTTGGGTATAGTTTGCTATATCATTTTGTCTGATGTCATCAAGGTAGGTTTTGCCGATGATATTAACAAACTTCTTGAACCATTCCTTAACCTTCTTTCTTTCTTTTTCAGATGCTTGCTCTCTCTCAGTTGGAATGTAATCGAAGTAATAATCAGCCATCTTTGACAAAGGTATGGGATCTTTAGGTGCGAGTTTGTGTAAGTTTGCAATTTCCTCTCTTCCCAACAACCTTGAACACTCATACGGATCTTCGAGCCATTGATTGAAAATGTTAGCAAGAATCTCTTTAGGAATGGAAGATTCAATTTTATCCATATATTTCAGGAGCTTTGGATTATCAAATACTCTGTCGTTCCATTCTTCAAGGGACTCATCTTCAAGTTTTGAAGCCAAATCAGAGAACTCTGCAACCATGGCATCAAATTCTTCTTCTGTTTGATTTGGTTGCTGACTAACGATAAATGATTTCTGAGTTTTGATATGTTCAGTTGGTAGGGGCTGAAGTTCTTTCTTCTGTTGTTCTTCAATGACATCCCACCATTTTGCAGCAGCTTTGCCTTTGTTCCTACTGAGATTAACTTTCTTGGCTGGGCCTGATATTTGGGGGTGTCGGTAGTAATAGGTTTGAGCTTTGCCATTGTCGAATTTAACACCACAAAGCTTGCCATTGATGATAGCTGATAACTCCCTCCCTCCCCAACTCTGAAACTTCTTAATATATCTCTTTCCCATTCTCTAATCCTATGGCAAAACACTAAATCATTATTAGTGATTATAACAGAAAAAGAAAAAGAAGCAAGAGATTTGTCTAACACTTTTGTCTAACAGTTGATTTTTACCCCCAATAACCCACTAGCCGAGGTGGGAGTCGAACCCACACGCCCATTACGGGCAAGGGATTTTAAATCCCCAGCGTCTGCCATTCCGCCACTCGGCCGCTACCAGTTGCCAGTCTTAAGTTGTCAGTCGTTAGTTGCTTTGATCTGCATTAGAAACCGGTATTTTTGAGCATTATATGTATTGCCGGTTCTTTTGCAAGCTGTTTCTTAAAATGAATTTGGGCTTGAAAACCGATCTTATTCGCTTTTGGGAGTTACCATTCGTCTTACCCTGGATCGTTGTTTGCCCAGAAATAAGCGGGTTTTGTCAAAAAGACAGGCGTTGACGGCGTTTTTGATCTTTCGTGAAAACATCGCCGCTCTTACCCGACTTTCCAGTTTCTGGAGATCTTTGTCGCCCGAGACAAGCTTTTCGGCAGATTCTATGGTTTTAATCGCCATGGCATACTGGCCCTGTTCGTAATAAACCTGTATCGCGTCCTTGTAGAGCCGTAAATCTTTGCTTCCAAGCTCCATTGCATACTCAAAGAAGTGAAATGCTCCTTCGGTCTCTCCCTGGATAGCCAGTGATTTTCCCATATAATAAAATGCCTTCTCGTTTACGGGATTGTTGTCGACAACCCTTAAAAAACAATCCATAGCACTGTCAAAGTCACCGAGCTTCATGAACATCGTTCCTATCGAATTGAGAACATCAGGATCATCGAAATCAAACTTCAACTCAATTCTGAGCAGATCAAGTGCCCTGTCTTCACTGCCTGCTTCTAAAGCGATCTGGGCAAGCCGGTATCTTGGACCGGCAAGAGAAGGTTCCAGTTCCGCGGCATCGAGGAAAAGCTCAGCAGCTTTATTCAAGTCATCCTGACGCAGTGCTATCTCGCCGAGATACATTTTTGCCCTGGCAAAATCAGGTGATAACTCAAGAATTCGATTAAATTTTTCTGCGGCGGCGGCAATCTCTCCGCAATCAAGCAAAAACAGACCAAAATCAAGAATGACATCGACATCACCGGGGTTGACTCGCAATTCATTAAGGAAATGGCTGCGGGCCTGACGCCTGTCACCATCTGCCCAATATGCCTGGGCTATTCGATAATTGATCTGTGGGTGGGTCGGCTCAATATCCTGGGTTCTTTGCCAGCACCAGATGGCTCGTTTGTATTCCTGTTGACTGAAAAGTGAGTTGCCAATATTGTAAAAACATATCGCACAGTCAGGATTGATCTGCTGGGCCATGTAGAACATGTGTTCTGCTTTTTGGTGTTTTTCCATTTCCGCATAAGTTATTATCCTGTTGCAATAACAAGGCTCAAAGTCCGGGGCAAGCGATTCGATCCGCTCGAAAACCTCTATAGCAAGGTCGTAATGGCCGATGCGGGTATAATCGACGGCGAGAGAGTTCATGATCTCCGGGTCGTCCGGTTTAATTTCCAGAGCCTGTTCGTATGCTTTTATAGCGCTTTTATACTGATCCATCGCATCGAGAGTAAGACCGGCGTTAAAAAACCAGGAGGCATTATCAGGATTGATTTCTATCGCTTCTTCCAGTTGAGCCAGAGCGTCTGTAAGTTCACCGTCTTCATAAAGCTCATAAGCCCTCATAGCCAGCATCTCCGCGTCATTCCATGAGTTGTCATCCATCGCATCAAACATTACAAAATCCCTTAAAATCAGGCGTAAAAGCCCTAAAACAATGATAAGTCAAGCGGAATACAAAGCCCCAAAATGCGGCAAACCGGGGGCAAGCAAATGCCCACACAATTTCTTCGGCATTTAAAACGAGCAACTTAGGTAACATAGGCAATAAATCATCTTACTGAAAACTGATAATTTGAATAACCGACCGACAGAGAGAAAACGCCTCCGTCAAATCTATTGGCAGATCCAAGCTGTAAACCAGCTGATACGGTCGTAACGGGCTTTTAATACTGTAGTTATGCAATTTTGGCCAGATGTCTTTATTTTGCTGGAATTTCTGTCCATAAGCCCTTATAATGCCGAAAGTTAAGGCGTCTACGAGCATATACGCGGCAGTAACTGCCAAGTTTTTTGTCAGTTTTTCTGGCAGAAATGCCAGTTAAGTCTTATAATATTTCAGTCAGGATTTTTAGATATTAGTGGAGCATTCAAAATGGTTACAGAATTGAAGGGCCAACTCTCAGCGGGTAAGGGAAATTATGCAATCGTTGTCAGCAGGTTCAATGAGTTTATTACGGGCAAGCTTCTTGCCGGTGCCATCGACACTCTGGAAAGACACGGCGCGTCGCAGGAACAGATTACTGTAGCGTGGGTTCCCGGCGCTATCGAAATTACGCTGGCGGCCAAAAAACTTGCCGAAACCGGAAAATATGACTCTGTGATCTGCCTCGGTGCCGTTATCCGCGGACAGACGAGCCACTTTGACTATGTTTGCCAGCAGATATCACGCGGTGTCGGACAGATCAATTACGACACGGGTGTACCGGCGATCTTCGGAGTGCTAACCGTCGAAACCATCGAACAAGCCGTCGAACGTGCCGGAACCAAACATGGTAACAGCGGGGCCAGTGCCGCCCTTTCGGCAATCGAAATGACCGATCTGCTTAAGCAAATGTAGCAGCGGGAGCTTTAAGTCCGCGTATAAACAATGCAGGCAAGATGCCGGCGCTACAAAACAACTTTCATAGGTTGATTTTTATAATTAGGATGTGTTTGTGGATAGACGAACCAAGGCCAGAGAGTTAGCTATGCAGTCGCTGTTTCAGCTTGACGTGCAGGGCGATCATTTCCTGGACCAGATGAACAGATTTATCAGGGAACAGGGCGAAGACGACATGACGTGCAAAATGGCGTTCGACTGGACTGCCGGTGCATGGGAAAATGTCTCTGTTTGCGACGGGCTTATAACGACAGCGGCCGGTAAGTGGGATCTTTCGCGATTGTCGTCTGTGGATAGAAGCATCCTGCGGCTTGGTGCGTACCAACTGAAATTCTGCCCGGATATTCCCGGCAAAGTAGTAATTAACGAAGCTATCGAGATCGCCAAGAAGTACAGCGGTGAACAATCGCCGCGTTTTGTAAACGGAGTACTTGACGCGATCCTTAAACGAATAAAAGAAGAAGCTTAAATGTCGGCGAACAACGGCCGGCGAGCAGCGAATCGGATTAATGCCAATTTTTTTGAATAACTAGCAGAGGAAGGTAAATTGAGAACTATTGCCGTACTTAATCAGAAAGGGGGAGTGGGGAAGACCACTTCTACTGTAAACATAGCAGCCGGTTTGGCCAGGCTGGGCAAAAAAGTTGCACTTATCGACATGGACCCGCAGGCACATCTTACTATTCACCTTGGCGTCAACCCTGAGACGGCCGGCGCGGGTATCTATGAAGTACTCACCAAGTCTGCAGACATCAATGAATCACTTACCCAGGTCAGGGAAAACCTTTACCTTCTCGGAGCAAATATTAATCTCGTCGGTGCCGAAAGCGAATTGGTCAGCGTTGTAGGCAGAGAGATAATCCTGCGTGAGGCTATTGAAACGATCCGGGATAACTTTGACTACCTGATCATCGACTGCGCACCTTCACTGGGCCTTCTTACCCTTAACGGACTTGCCGCGGTCAACGAAGTATTCATCCCCCTTCAACCGCACTTTCTGGCATTGCAGGGATTCGGAAAACTTCTGCAAACGGTTAGCCTGGTAAGCAAAAGAATCAACCCGGCACTGAGAGTTTCGGGGATATTGCTTTGCATGTATGATACGCGTGCTACACTTTCGTCGGAGGTTAAGGCCGACATCGAAAACTTTCTGGAAAACGCAAGAGAAACAAATTTCCCATGGTCAGATGCTGCGATCTTACCTATCTTTGTCCGCAGGAATATCAAGCTCGCCGAAGCCCCCAGCTATGGACAGACGATCTTTGAATACGAACCGGAGTGCAACGGCTCATTCGATTACGAGGCGATAGCAAAATACGTAGACACGAAAATGACTAAGGACGGTAAGCATATTAAATTACCTGCCAAACTTGAGGAAATTACAGAAATTGAACCGGCAGTCGAGGAAACCATCGAAGAACAGGTCGTTGAGGAAGTTATAACCGAACAATCCGCACCGCAAGCAGTTGCAGAAGATACCTGCGATAAGACAATTGCCAAAGCTGAAGAAACTCCGCAGCAGGCAGAGAATGTTCCCATCGTCGAGGTACCGGCAGAACCTTCGGTTAATACCTCAGGTAAGATTGAAGCTATTGCCAGTAATGACTTGAATACTCCCGGCGATTCATCAAACCAAATGTAATATAAAGGTTTTATCCCGGCGCTTGCGGTATACACTGCCTTTTGTGAGCTTCGGGTTTCTTGTTTTTCATAAGCCGGCAGGATGCCGGCGTTACAAAGAGCGCATGAAAAAGGCTGCTCCGTGGATGATATTGTTTGAAGCAGCCTTGAAATAAAATACTTTATATTGTTAACGTTTCAAGTTATACACACTTAAACATCGGCATGTCAACAAATAAATTTAATGTTTTTTTTGTTTTGCGAATTTTTTCTTGAAAAATCTTTCGCCGGACGTGCCAAAAACAACATAAAAACAAAAGCTAAACTATAAGGCTTTCCGGATTTTCGAGTTGCTGGATTATACAGTTAAGAAATCTTGCCGCGTAAAACTCATTTACAATTCGCTTATCGGCAGCTAGTGCGACAGACATCATTTTCCTGACCTTGATTTTACCATTAACCGCGACAGCTTTGTTGTCAAACTTGCCGATAGAGACTATTGCCGTCGACGCCGGCGGGGTGATCGCCAGGAAAGAAGTTATGCCGTACATTCCAAGCCCGCTTAAAACGACGTTTGCCCCGTCAAAATCTTCCAGAACAAGTTTGTTGGCTCGTGCCTTTTTGACAAGTTCGTCGGTTTTTTCGGCGACTTGAAGGATAGACATCTCGGCTGTATCATGAACAACAGGAACGACAAGCCCCTGTGCTGCGGCGACAGCAAGGCCTACGCCGAACTTTTCGGCAATAGTAATACTTTCAGAATCGCAATCGACGCTAGCAGCAAGAAGAGGAAAATTCTTGATGGCACAGGCGATGGCATGGACAAAAAAATCGTTCGTCGTAACACGTGTGCCCGTTTCCTTGCAAAACCTTTTGCGGACTTTTATAAGTCCGGTAATGTCGGCATGAGTTTCCATATAGCAGCACGGCTTTTCATGCTTTGACTTTAGCATAAGATAACCAATGAGCTTCTGTACCCTTGTAAGAGGGATAATATTTTGAGCAGCCTGATCCATAAAAACATCTTACTTCAAAGATATAATACCTGATTGATGACCCTGCATTTGACGGCAAAATCATGTCATTAAGGCTCATATTCTAACAACTTCTACCGGAGATGCAAGCAATATGAATCTGGAAAAAACAACGTAATCGACAGGTACGGACTTTTATTTGGAATTTAAGCAGAATTATTGAAACCTCAATCCTGAATTTACGTTGTAAAAATAGAAACGTGCATAATTAAATGCATAAAAATAAATTTTGGGATTTTTACAGAACGGAGGTTACTAAAATGAAACTTAAAAATATAATTCCGATATCATTGATTGTGATATTTGTGGCAAGCCTGGTGACGGTGCCTGCTTTTGCGAGCAATGAATACCATCCGGTCATTCAGGAAAGGGTCTATCAACCGGCTGTGGAATCGGAGAGATATGTGCCCATCGAACAAGAAAAAACCGGCCTGATCGCAGGTGTATTCTCCGCCGCCAACTGGATGGTCAAAGGAACACTGGATATGGCAGGTGCAACTTATGATGGTACGGAAAAAATGGCAAGAGGCGTATTAACCAGTTCCGGAAATACTGTAAACTCAGCAATGGACACATCCGGGGCTATTATCGACGGATCGATAAGAAAATCCGGTGAAATCATTGATGGAACGATGCAATTTACCGACGATACCGTAAGAGGAACAACCGGTGCAGTAATGGGTTCGGAGAAATAGTAAATCATGGATCGCATAAAGTAAAGGGGAAAATTCGCAGGTTCGTCCGTCCATGCAGCTTAGCCGGAAACGGTAATGTTTTTCTTTGAAATTTTTGTTTTTTTTGGAACCTCGTTAAGAGTAGTTTCGTTATACTTTATGAAGCAAGTTTTTTTTGCATACAATGGCATGAAAAAGAAAAACAGTTTTTGCATATGCATAGAAATGGGGGTAAAAAAAATGAGAGTTAAAAAAATAATATCACTGCTTGCCGGTATCGCGTTTATTGCCGTATTTGCGGCTTGCCCGGCATTTGCGGCTTCTGGGGAGAGTAGCGGCACTTATGTTGCCCCTCCGAAAGATCACAACCTCATCACCGGAACACTTGACTACCTGGGATCTGTGGTCGAAGTAACGACTAAAGGCACAATGGAGGCACTCGGGGCTGCTATGTCACTGCCTGAAACTGCCTTGGGATCAACTCCGGCACGATGCCAGAAGCCAGTTACCTATCGACCTGTCCAGTCCATGAACAGGGGATCACGGTGGACAAGGAGTTATTCACGCTAAGTCATTGATCGAAGACTGCAAGTAGTACTAAAACCGCTTTCAGAACTGGGTGGAAATTTAAGTCAGTCTTGAAAGCGGCTTTTTCTAGTCGATAGTTTTTAGTCTTTAGTTCAAAGTCGCTATGAGGCGTAGCTGTGGAGACCTGAAAATATCCTTGACAGGTTTACCCATAACAGCGTTATGATTATCGCGGCCATTCCAAGTATCGCGATAAGGCTGTTGATTTTCGGAAACTTTTTGCCGTACATTACGCGAAAGTGAAAATACGCCAGGTAAACCAGCCACGAAACCAGAGACCAGAGCTCCTTCGGATCCCATCCCCAGTAATCGCCCCATGCAAGTTTGCCCCACCAGCTTCCGAGTATCAACCCGAGCGTGAGCAATGGAAAACCCGCACAGATCATGCGATATGTAGCATCCTCGTAAGGAAGCAGATTTCCGTCACCTCCCGGACACTGACGAAACAACCGTGCCGTCGCCAGAAATGAAGACTTTGCCATTATCATGTATGAAAGCATATAAACAGCGACGTGCGGGGCAAAGAGCCAGCACTGCAATGCCGGCGGCAGCATCTGAGGGTCCGCGTTGAAAACGAAACCGGCGGGAAAGAGCACTATCGCACCTATGAGCATGTCGGCACTATCTCCGGGACCGCCGCTGATGCGAAGCACCTTACGCGAAAACAGCGTGATCGGGTAAATTAGCATTCCAAGGGTAACAAACACCTCGAAGAGATTCTGCATTGGAACGTGCTCAACGTGAATTCCGCGATATACGAAAGCGGCGACGGCAGAAATAAAACCTGCGAAATAAATAAAACCGCTGATTTTCTTGAGCCGTATTAAAGCTGTAATAAAGGCCAGCAGATATGCGGCCATAGCAATATAAATCAGCAGCCCCTGAAGTGTATATTTAATTTCCATCTGTTTTCCAATTCTTAATTGCTCTTATCCCTGCGCTTGCGCTTCGGGTTTCTGTTCTTTCTTTTTCAGGATCGGCCTTAGCCACTGGTGGTACAATATTCCGCAGCACATCGCGAAAAAGCCCGCGAATACGCAGTACAACCCCGAGTCCGATGTCACCGACAAAACGGTCGCATATCTGTCCGGCCCTGCCTGCTGATACGAACTCTGGTAAAAATGGTAGCCGCCGTAATGAAGGGGTTTGTTAACCTCTATATCTTTACTCGCAAGCACATCGCCGGCTTCATTAACGATCTCCAACTCGCTGATATAGTCGCTGATGGTTCTATTGGTGCGAATAGAATACTTGCTTGCGACAATGCAGGTATCCGGGAAATTCTCGCGGGAATACACTTTCTCCTGCGGCTGGCCGGGGAAATCTACCAGCATCTCAACAGCCGGGTTCTTTGCGGGGCCTTCTCTATCCTTCATCTGACCATTATCATTTATCAAATTGTCAAAAATTTTCGTAGGAGTAATAGTTCCGTATTCCGGGCCAAGCTCGATGGTTTTGCCGATCTCGGCAGGCCCTGACCAGACAAGACCATTTTCATCAACCACTACAAGCGATGGGTCTTTGTAATATTCGATCCTGAAATCGTTTAGCCTGATCAGAAACGGCAGATTATAAAAAGACGTATCGGCAAGGAGCCTTGTCGACTCATCGCCGGCGCGGTCCATTAACTTTATTTCCAAGGCCGGATTCGATCCGCCGTCTGACTTTTCGAATGCTTCTTCTTCGCCCTCAACCGTCTTAAGCCCAAGGTTGTTGAAAAAACGCAAAGGTACAATATAAGAATCCTCGACGCCAAGGCTAATCTTCTCTTCAAGAACGACAGGCACCGTACGGAACATCTGACCATGCGAAATGAAGTTTATGCTCTGCGTACTATAGTCGTATTCAATACTGAAATCGGCGATTTCTATACTATTAAGCGACTGATTGACGGGTGAACCGCCGTCCAGAAAGAGCTTATCCTCAACATACCCCTCTACTATCGAAATCATGGATGACTGGATTCGCTCGGATCCGAAATATTTCCGCTGCATCTCGTGTCCGGCGTAAGACCCCCACATTGAACCTGTGATGATCAAAACACAGCCTGCATGCATGGCAAACAAACCCGGTGACTTGATCAGCCTGGGGAAAGAGAATATAGAACCGGAAATAAGGACGGCAAAAACCGTCCAGTATACCGCCAGAGGCATGGAATTAAAGAATTGCTGCGCCTTCTCGGCACCAAGAAATGCTCCGTAAACGGAAAAAAACGCCAATAACACAATAAAAACAAGTCCAAGCCACAGCAAAAGCCGTCTGAACTTCTTCATAAATAACCTTTCTGTGCGACTGCGGCACTTAACCGACACTTCAAATTCTATTTAACTACCCCTGAACTTATAATCGGTTCGACAGTAGTAAGTCCTGTATGATAACAATATTATGTGAAAACTACAAGGAATAATTGGCAAACAGACCTCTGCATGGCGAAAGAGTTTAGCCTCCAACCCCGCGTAAAATGTTTTGAATATTGCTGTTTTACCTATTTTACCAGTAACATTTTGACTTGAAACTACTCTTAAATAGTATATCTATTCCAACTGCACATTTTTAGGTGTTGTTTGGTTTTTTTGTGTTTTTTCATTCGCATTAAAAGCGAATATAGTTTAAAATATACTTTCAAAGTACTATATCTTGTGGTTACACCAGAAAAACGGTCTCATAATTAGAATGTCTTGACTGCAAAGGGCAAAAGTATTATCCTTATTTGGAGAATTCACCTTAAAGTTGACGATATTTTAGAGGCTGCCCTGAAAAGAACGCTAATTCAAGACAATCACGAGAGAGACTGTGAAGAATTGGACAAATGGTCCACAATTAATCTACCTCGATCAGGATAAAATGATATGGATTTTAACAATTTAAAAAAATTGTCATATTTACTCATTCCGACGTTATTTTTTTTGTCACTAACGGGTTGTCATAAGCCCATAGCCAGCAATAACGATGACATCGAAAAACCCGAAGTTATCAATGGTACTATCGGATCGCTCGCTAAAATTTTCCAGAGCGGCATTCTTGAGGTTCGAGGCTTTGGGATCGTAGCCGGTCTAAACGGAACCGGATCGAGCGAATGCCCGGATGACCTCAGAAAAAACCTGGTATCGCAAATCAAAGTCGAGATGCGGAGTCTTGAAGGAGTTAGTCCACAAGCATTTATAAACAGCCGTAATACCGCTGTTGTCGAAATAAGGGGAAAGATACCGCCCGTCGCCTCTAAGGGTGATGTATTTGACCTTAGAGTCGCTCCGCTTGCCAGCACTCAGACGACCTCTCTTAAAGGCGGACGATTATTCCCAACAATGCTCGTCGAATACGAACAATTTATTGATTTCTCACGGCATCTTACGCCCATAGCCATTGCGTCAGGACCGATATTCATAAACAAACTTGCCGACCGGAACCCAGACTCTATCGGAGATTATATCATCTCCGGTGGAAGAGCGATAGAGGGGATCCGCCCGGCAATGCTTTTGAGCAGACCCAACTTTTATACTGCCAGTTTGATAAGAGATTTGATTGATGAAAAGTTTGGAACCGGTACCGCCGATGCCAAATCCAAGGGAGAAATATTTCTTAAAATACCGGACAAGTACCGACATCAAAAACAGAAATTCCTTGCGATGGTTCGTTTGCTTTACATTAGCAGTGACCCCGTACTACAGCAAAAGAGAGTGGATTCACTAATTAAGGATCTGGCCGAAAATAAAAATAAACTAACCCCCGAGATCGCGCTTGAGGTTATGGGCAATTCAGTTATTAACAAAATCGCCCCGCTGCTTACCCACCCCGACGAAGCAGTAAGATTTCACACAGCCAGATGCATGCTTAATATCGGCGATGACAGAGCATTGAAAACCTTAAAGAAAATAATTGAAGACAAAAACAGCCCCTACAGAATCGAGGCAATTAAAGCGGTCGGCCAGGGGGCCATGAAAAACGATGCTGTAGCAATACTAAGCAAAGTTCTTAACTCAGAAGACATCGACATCAGCATGGCAGTATACGAAGAAATGCGAAAACTCAGGGACTTCTCCGTTGACAGATATGTTGTCGCCGGCGATTTCTACCTGGACATGGTAATGTACAACGGAGAAAATCGGATCTATGTCTCACGCAAGGGAACACCAAAAATTGTTATATTCGGTCAGCAGTTAGAATGTGCCAAAAACCTGTTTGTGCAATCCGACGACAAAGATATAACCATCAATGCCAGAAGAGGCGACAAGGTCGTGTCGATGTGGCGTAAGAATCCCAAAAAGAATGGGGTCATAGGGCCATTAAAGTCGACTTTCACGGTCAAAGACATAATTAGAACTCTCGGAGAACTTCCGGCAGTTTCGATAAAGGATCGAAAACGACCTGGACTGGCGATCCCTTATTATGAAATATGCACCCTTCTAGAAAAAATGTGCAAAACCGGTGCTATCGATGCAAAATTCATCGCCGGCGATTTGCCGGTTTCCGCAAATATCGGACCGGCCGGGCTACCGAAAAATACTCCTCGCTCTAATGGCAGACCCGTCAGAGACACCGAGACTTACAGAAGCGAAGATAAATTGTATAATTCTAAAGAACTGAATAAACTCCTTGAACAACAAACTCCGAAAAAAGAAAGTAACCTGAAAAATCCAGATGAGTGGCGAGACCTCATCAAAAAAACACCGGATGAAGAAAGCAATCTGGAAAATTCTGAGGAATGGCGAAACCTCCTGGAGTGACAATGCAATAAAGGGCATTGCAATTTCGTCATATAATAACGGCTTCAGGGCCAAAATAAGTTTTATTTTAATATTGAGCTATGTATCGTTTTTCGATACTGATTATTACAGGCCATACAAGGATGGCATTAGTCTGTTACTGGAAGGGTTTACATGAGGTTAGAGAAAGTTGTCCTAAACGGATTTAAGAGTTTTGCCGATAAAACGGAGTTTACTTTCAACCGCGACATCACGGCAATTGTCGGGCCTAACGGCTGCGGAAAGAGCAACGTCGTCGACGCGATCAAATGGGTGCTGGGCAACCAGAGTCCCAAGGCGCTTCGCAGCGGACAGATGACAGACGTTATCTTCAGCGGTTCCGGAAGCAGAAAGCCAAGCGGCATGTCGGAAGTGCAGTTGCATTTTTCGCAGGTTACCGGACAGGGTCTGGAAAATGACGAACTAGTCATTACGCGCCGTCTGTATAAAAGCGGCGAAAGCCTCTACCAGATCAACAACAGTAACTGCCGCCTTAAAGACATCCGCGAAATGTTCATGGATACCGGCGTCGGCGTCAGTGCCTATTCGATCATCGAACAGGGTCAGATCGACCAGCTTCTGCACGCGTCAAAAACCGACAGGCGGATCATCTTCGAAGAAGCAGCCGGAATAAGCAAATTCAAGGCACATAAAAAAGAAGCAATCCGCAAACTGGAACGAACCGACCAGAACCTCCTTCGCCTGGCCGACATTGTAAACGAGGTACAAAAGCAGCTTAGAAGTATCAAGATGCAGGCCGGTAAGGCAAGGAACTACCTGCAGTACAGCGAACGCCTTAAAGAGCTTCGGGTAAACTTTTCGCTTTCCGAGTACGACAAGATCGTTAAGCAGACTAAAAAGAAAAAAGATAAGATCGGCAAATTTAAAGATCTTTTCGCCACGGTAGTAAACGATGTCGCACGCAGTGATGCCCAGGTCAGCGAACTCGGCAAATCGATTATGGAAACCGAAACCCAGATCGGCCACTGGGACAACGCACTCGTAGCAGCCAAGAGCAAGATCGAACAACACCTCGAAAGGATCGACTACCTTAAAAGTCGTGCAACAGAACTCGTAGAGAGAAAAGTTAACGCCGCCTCGCAGATAAACCGGCTTCAAGAGCAGATGGCCGGCTTCTCATCACAACTGACGACGTGCAAAACCCAGCTTCAGGAAAACGAAGAACTCTTCGAGACAAATAATGAACGCCTCGACAGCATTAACGGCATTATCCACGAGATCAATGTCGACTGCGGAACCATCCAGACAAAACTTGAAGACGAAAAGTCCGGCATCATCGATATAGTCAGACGTACCGCCCAGTTGCACAACGTCATCGAAAGCATGAGCACATACCGCGAGCGAATGGCCGACCAGAAAGACCGGTTAAGCGGACGGGCCGACGACACAAAACAAAGACTCGCGGAACTTCTGACAAGCAAAGCCTCAAACAAAGCAAAACTCGCGGAGACCGAAAAGATCATCGCCGAATTACAGGCCGGACTGGACGACAAACGCGCGAAAATCGCCGCTAACGACAGCGAACTTGCAGAATACAACGATAGACTTGCCGAGATAAAAGAAAAACGCAGCGGCGTACAAAGCGAGATCAATGTAATTTCCGACATGGAATCAAAACGCGAGGGCCTGAGCAAATCGATAAGGAATATCCTCGACTCCAGCCAAAACGGTGAGGGGGGCA
>JAIPFN010000138.1 GCA_021736615.1 Phycisphaerae bacterium
TTCGTCACGATGTAAACGAAGCCGAAGTCGGTATGGCCGTATTGGTGCATCATTCCTTCCCTGACGAAATTGAGTTGGCTAACGGTGTTGCCACCCTGGAAAAAAGAGCATCAGGTCAAGACACGTTTATCACACTGGTAACCCAGGCCGGTGCGGTGTCAGTTACCAACCCGGAGGGCGGTTCGATTCCGGAGGAAGTTACCGGCGGGCTGCGGCCGTCCGGAAGTCGCCGGTCGCCGGTCTTTGTTCGAGCATCGAATCTTGTCCCGCTAGGTACGAAGGTGATGGATTGGGATCAGGATTACCGTGACCTGATCGATTTGCTCGTTGCGGTCAGTAACCGGTACAAGGAGATTACCGGCAAAACTACTTATGTGCTGGACCTGGAGTACAAGAAAGTTGCGCCGGGTGGTATGGTTTTGCCGGCAGGCGGTTTAGTTGTAAAGCAGGTCCGCCCAATCCCGCAGCCGGACGAAACGCCGAGTATAACACCGTTTCTGCTAAGCGAGACAGCCGACTATACCGTGTTTTCAGGGGAATTTGAAAATACGGATCCGGTGGACATTTTTGCGACGCATCGACTCAAATCGCAATGGACGCTTGAGACAAGAAGCTGCTGGCTGGATGATCCGAACCTTGCCGAATGTTTGTATTCTAACGCGGCAATAGAATATTTAGACGGTGACAGAATCCGGGACGTCAGCGGACAATTGCCGCTTTTACCTTTTGCCAACCATTCATTTGACGGATCAAACACTTATGACCGCTGGTGTATGCATCATCTGGCGAATCCGCGAACTTACAGTCTGCAAACGAATATTACTCCGAGGCTGGTCTCGCAGGCCCAGTGTCCGATTTTTCTACTTAGTGACCTCGCCTTGCAACCTGTTACACTTTCCGAATCGAGATTCGGTATGTTGCGTTTTAATGTCGAGTATGAAAAGCCCGTGCGAGCGATATATCAGGAAAGAAGTTGGACGGACCCCGAAACGGAATTGGCGGCGAGCACATCCAATCAGTTATACCTTTGGCGATGTAAGCACGCAGAAGATGATCTTGTGTATGAACGATCCTATGAAGAACCCGGTGTCGCCGGCATTACGACTTCGTTCTATGTTCCACAGCCGCCGAAAAATGAAAGCTGGTTTATGCGTACCGCACCGGGTGTCGAGTGGATCGAGACTGTTATAACAGGATTGACGGCCGATCCTATTGTTCTGCATGATTATTACTCGCAGACATTCCATCCGTGGCATCATAATATCTATGAGTATTATCTGTTTGAACCGCAACTTGAGCCGGGCATCTCGCAGGATATTCTCGACGAGTTGGCCGCAAAGGATATTCGGCTGATTTACCTGGCACTGGATAAATTTGGCGGTGAGAGCCAAATAACAACCTACGGTTTTGACTACGTTCCGGGCGATTTCAACGACGATAAGTTTGTGAACCTTGCTGATTTTGCTGCGCTGGCTAAGTGGTGGCTGGAGGTTGACTGCAAAGGATGCGGCGGAACAGACCTGACAGGTGACGGCCAAATGCAACTTGACGACTTAAACGAATTTGCCAACTTATGGCTTACCGGTATCGAACAACATATCAGCGGCGACTAACAACGATGGTATCGAAAACTTCGCAGATTATGGCTATCCTTCTGATTCACCCAAAAAGAATAAGCCGGATAATGGCGGTATTGGGAATGTCGCGGCAGGAAAAGCAGCTGACCGTTGCCGCGGCTTGACGGTGCCATAAACTTTCCATATTATAGATTAAATGCCATTACTCAAGAAATGTAAATGATGAATATAAGTAATATTATAATGAGGAAGCAAGAAAAGTCAATCTGAATTCATTAAAAGCCATAGCTTATTACTTATTCAACCTTTAATCAGCAAGGTGAAATAAAACCGACTTGCTTTAGACCTAATTGATATTCCTCAAAACTTGTTCGCTTGTTTTTTTTGCAACTCATTACAACTGTCAATTCCGCAGCAGCTGCCTTTGGAACAAATGCACTTGTTTTTACCTGTAAGCTTTCTGAAAAATGCCCGGCAGGCCCATAGGATTGATGTGGTAACAATAAGAACTACTAAAATATTTTCTATCATAAGTACTCTCCTTATGCTATTAAACTTCCAACCTGATAAACAACCAGCGTAATAACATACGCCAGGGCGGTCAGCCCGAAAAACTGCAGCGCGGCCCATCGCCATGAACCGGTTTCCCGCTTGCACATGACAAGCGTTGCCATGCACGGGGCACTTATCAAACAAAAGAGCATGATACAGAACCCCTGCAGCGGGGTATAGTTCTTTGCCAGTTTTTCACGCAGAGTCAGCGACGACTCTTCTGTTTCTCCGACCGAATAAACTATTCCCATTTGAGCGACAAAAACTTCCTTGGCTGCTAAAGCGCCGATTAGAGCGGTACTAACCCGGTAATCAAATCCGAGTGGTTTGACCGCGATTTCCATAACGCCGCCGACTCTGCCGGCGATTGAATGCCTGAGCTCAACGTTCTGGGCCTGCTCGCCGGTTAAACCTGCCAATTGATCCTCGGAAGGTTTCGGATATGTCGTTGCCGCCCACAGTATTATAGATATCCCTAAAAGAACGGTACCGGCTTTTTTCAGGTACATCCAGCTGCGGTCCCACATGTGAATAAGAACACCTCTGATAGTCGGGATGCGATAAGGCGGAAGCTCCATGACAAACGGCAGCGTTTCGCCTTTAAACAAAGTCTTCCGCAGCAATTTTGCGCAGATAACAGCTAGCACGATCCCGGTCATGTACATCGACCACATCACAAGGCCCTGCCATTTGTCGGCAAAAAATGCCGGTATCAAAAGCACGTAGATCGGAAGCCTCGCTCCGCAGCTCATCAGCGGTATCACGAGAATAGTCGTCAGACGGCTGTGGCGATTTTCCAGCACGCGAGTACTCATAATCGCAGGCACCGAACAACCGAAACCGATAAGCATCGGAATAAAGCTCTTACCGTGGAGGCCGATCTTGTGCATGATGCGGTCCATGATAAACGCCGCCCTTGCCATATATCCGGAATCTTCAAGAATCGCTATCGCCAGAAACAGCAGCATAATATTAGGAACAAATACGATCACACCGCCGACGCCGCCTATGATACCGTCGACAATAAGCGATTGGATCGGACTTTCATACCCTGCCGGCCACAAGCCGGTTATCGCAACGCTTAACCATTGAAACATTCCTTCGATCAGTTTCATCAAAGGATCGCCAATTGTAAATGTCAGTTTGAAGACGCCATACATCAGGGCCGCAAAAATCGGAAACGCGAGCCCCCTGTGGAGAATTACCATGTCTGCAAGGTCACTGCGCGTATGCCTCATCTCAACGGAGTCCTCAACAGCTTCTTCGCAGGCACCGGATATAAAACCGTAACGCCGGTCAGCAACTAATATGTCTGGCGCATCACCGGTTACTTTTATCAAATGCTCGACACTTTCGGAGACAGCTTGCAGGACTTGCGGGCTGTGACCCTTTTCAAGAATTTCCTTATCCTGCTCGAGAAGCTTTAAGGCCAGCCATCGGGAACCATATTTTTCTGCCAGCCGATGCTCACTATCGAGAAGCTTTTCTATTTTAGATAATTCTTCTTCGATCTCAACGCCATAATATATTGTCTGGGCGGTTTTGGGTCTTGGGTTTTGTGCGGTCTCGATCACCACATCGAGCAGGTTGTCGAGCCCCTTGCCCTTATTGCCGACTACGGGAATAATCGGTGCATTAAAGAAGTGAGACAGGATTGCATTGTCGAAGATGATGCCGCGGCGTTCGGAAATATCCGACATGTTAAATGCGAGCACCAAGGGAACATTCATCTCAAATAACTGGGTTGCAAGATAAAGATTACGCTCGAGATTCGAGGAATCAACGATATCGACCACGACATCGGGATGCTCGTCGACTATGTAATTACGCGCGACTACCTCTTCTATCGAAAAGGCTGTCAGACTGTATGTCCCCGGAAGATCAACCAATTCGATCTCAACACCATTGTGGGTACAAACACCTTCCTTTTTATCGACGGTAACTCCGGGATAATTTCCGACATGCTGGCGCGTACCCGTCAAAGCGTTGAAGATCGTCGTCTTACCGCTGTTGGGGTTGCCGGCTATGGCTACTTTTATTTTTTTGTTACCCATGTTTTTCCCTGGTACGTTACGGAAACTCCTTGCCTTAGCTGTCCCTGAATAAGTTAGGGCTGACTAACTGATTAGTTAAAAAAATTACAGCATAGTGATCTCAATATCCGCTGCCTCGTTTCTACGCAGCGAAAGATGGTACCCTTTGACCTTGATGTCTATGGGATCGCCCAAAGGCGCCACTCGCTTAAACTCGACCAAAGCGCCCCTGCCTACACCCATCTCGGCGAGCCTTTTTGCGAGAATGCCGCCGCGATTGATATTAACGACCACGCCTTTTTGGTTTGGCTTTAGGTCGGCTACGGTCATGTGTTTTTTTGCATTGAGCATGCCTTTTCCGGCATTTCTAAACTTTTGCAAACACGAATCCATGCATTTTTCACAATTATCCTTCTTCGAGGTACTGCAATAATCGGCAAAACTTTTTAACCAGTCCTTGCCGCCTCGCGGGCAGACTTCCAGAAACTCCATGAAATCGACGAGCTTTTCAACAACCGGCCGGGGAATACTATGTTCGAGGCTGCAGGCCCCTTCGTCTGCGATATCTTTGTCAATACCCAATACGCCAGTGAAAAATTCCTTAAGTATCTGGTGTCGGCGAACTACTTTTTCGGCTACTTCCAGACCAGCCGGGGTAAGCGTTATCACCTCGTAAGGGGCATAATTTACGTATTTCTTCTCCTTGAGGACCTGCAACGCACCGGTCACAGAAGAAGCCTTTACGCAAAGCCTATCGGCAATATCCTTTGCACGGGCGGCTCCTTTTGACTTAGCTATCCAGAAGATCGCTTCGAGGTAATCCTCAAGGCTCGCACTTATTTTTTCTGCTCTTACCATAATAACACCTTAAATTTAATTAGGCTAGACTAACATTTTACGGCAAAGCCAAGAAAAGGTCAAGGAAAATTTGATGAATTTTGATAATTCAGGATTTTTACAGCCCTTAGGGGCACATATTACCCCGTATTAGCTGTATTATTTCGGGTTTTGATGGTGGGTGAAAGTCGAAATGACGCTTAATTGTATCCTTAATACCGGTCGCAAACACGCTATTATGTGTATATTGCAATCGCCGGGAGGCTTTGAATTTACTACGAATTGATATTGAGTATCTTTGCGATTTCGGCAACCCGCGATTTTGAGAGGACTTGCTCGGCTAATTGTTTTGCCTCGGTCATATCTATCGCATTTATGGTTTTTTGCAATTTCGGGGCAAAAGAGGCGTCGACGCTGAAAGTTTTCAGGCCTATGCCCAGCAGAAAAGCGGTGAACTTATCGTCGTGCGCCATGTCGCCGCAAAGAGAGACGTCCTTACCGTGTTTGTTTGCTGTAGAAACTACATGATGTATCGCCCGCAAAACCGAGGGGTGATGGGGGAGGTAGAAACTTTCGACCTTTTCGTTTGTCCTGTCGACGCCGAGCATGAACTGTATAAAATCGTTAGTACCTATAGAGAAGAAATCGGCCTCGGCGGCAAAATCTTCCATCAGATCGACAATGCTCGGAAGTTCAACCATTATCCCGATCTTCGGGCTGGAGTTGTGAGATGTTCCTTCGCTGGTCATAACCTCGCTGCACTGGCGCACAACATCACTGGCCTCAATAAATTCATCGATCGACGAAATCATAGGAAACATAATACGAACATCGGCACCGGCACCGGCTCGCAATATCGCCCGGATCTGTTTTGAAAAGACCGGTTTATTCTGTAGTGAAAAACGAATACTTCTCATACCCATACCCGGGTTCTGCTCGTGGGCATTCTGGTAATATGAAAGGACTTTGTCGCCACCGATATCGAGCGTTCGAAAAACAACGGGCTTGCCCTCCATCTGATCGATAAGTTTTCCATACGTAACAAACTGCTCCTGTTCGGAAGGGAAATCCCGCCGAATAATAAACGGGAACTCGGTCCTGTAAAGGCCGACCCCGCCGCAATGCATCTCGGAAGCAAGCTTAAGATCGCTAAGCAAATTAATATTGGCGAAAATATTTATTTTCGTACCGTCGGCTGTGACCGTTTCCGGCTTGATGTCTTTCTTTTCAAGGTGGGCCTTTTTGCGATCTTCGTTGCGCTTTAAGAATTTTTCTGAAACTTCTTCCGTCGGATTGATATAAACATTGCCGGTTTCGGCATCTATCAGTATGGGAGTTTTTTCGCCGACTCTCAAAAGCTGCGAATCATTGGCGATAACCATCGGTATCTGAAGCGAACGCGAAAGTATGGACAGATGACTCGTCACACCGCCGTTGACAAGAATGATACCTTTGACCCCCTCCGAGGACATTCTAAGCAGCTCTGAAGGGAAAATTTCGCTCGCTATAATAATACGATTTCCGTACCTGGCGATGTCTTCTTTTTCACCGAGAAGATTTCCCATAATCCGAAAGACAAGGTCTTCGACATCCTGCACCTTTTCACGAACATAATCATGCGTAGAAGATGAAAAGATATCCAGAAATTTCCTGGCAACGGTAAGGACGGCAACGGGGGGATTGGTTCCGCCCTCTATCATCCTGCTCATCGCACCGACAAATTCCTTGTCCTTTAAGATCATAAGATGCGATGCAAAGATCAGCGATGCGGCATCGCTAAGCTTTTCCTCAACCCTCTCTTGCAGCTCTTCCAGCTGCTGGTGGGTAAGAGCAACCGCGTTTTCAAAATCCGACAACAAATACTGCTCAGCAAAATCCCTGGCAAGCAGCGAGGCAAGCGTCTTTTGTTTGTCGATAATCTTCGACGTGGAAAAAGCAAATCCTTCCGATGCCGATTTGCCGCTGATAAAAACTGATTCTTGCGTCAAAGCCGACTCTTTCTTCTCATGCGGTGAGTGCACGGACATAAGGAAACGGGCATTTTCTATAATATTGGCAAGCTGAGAACCAACCGCCTTACAGGCAAGGATGTCTTCATTAGTAAATTTCTTGCGCTTCTTGCGGCGAAGTACGAGAACACCTATACGCGTAATACCTCGCGAGATCGGGACGACCAGGAAATTATCAAACTGCTCCTCACCGGTACCGATAAACATTTTGTAATCCGGGTGGCTGGACGCCTTGGTAGTAGTGATAGGGCGAAGCTCCTTAAGAGCGGTTCCGGCAAGCCCTTCGCCGAGCTTCATCTTGACATGATCGACGGCGTCGGGACTAAGCCCCTTTGTCGCACGCAGAACAAGCTCGTCGACATCCTCGTCATAAAGCCAGATCGAACAAACATCCGACTTGATATGATGCGAGACGAGTTCGACGATGCGCTGAAGAATATTCTCCACCGAAACACTGTCGCGAAACAGGTGATTCAATTCTCCAATATCACAAAGTAATTTAATCTGATCCATCGCCGGAATTTCCAGTAAAATAAGTATTAACCCGCAGCCTGGCCTTTTTCTATTCGCCTGTTGCGGACATAAAGCATTATATCGGCTAAAACCATCACAGCATTTAGGATATAAAGATAAATCACAATATCACGGCTATGGAGAAACTTATGAAATATACCGGCTATGTATCCTGCCTCAACAATCAGCAGAAACAGCAGACTTTTGCCTGCTGTCGCCCTGGACACCCAGGACCGATAAAGACTCGCAGGCCAGGCCGCTCCAAAACAAATCAACATAATAATTTCAAATATGCTCATCTTAGCCTAGTCGACAATACCGAGGTCTTCTTTGGTCATTATGCTGTCAAAAGCGAAACCTGCTTCGGTTATGTTTTCGCGTGCGCCCTGTTTGCGGTCGATTACGCATACGATCTCTTTAACGCTTGCGCCGGCGTTGTTGATTATCTTCGCAGCTTCGATCACCTGACCGCCGGTTGTGGCGATATCTTCTACCAGCAGGACCACGTCGCCTTCTTTTAGGACGCCTTCAACCATCTTGCCGGTTCCGTAACCCTTTTTACTGTTGCGGACGATGAGCCAGTTGATGCCCGAAGCCATCGATGTAGATGCGGCTAAGGCGACTCCGCCGAGTTCTGCGCCGGCGATAAGGGTGACGTCGTCGGTGACGTGCTTTGCGAATTCTTCGCCGAGAGCCTTGAGGATATCCGGGCAGGTCTCGAAGAGATATTTGTCCATATAGTACTTGCTCTTTTTGCCGCTGCGAAGGGTGAAGTCACCTTCAAGATACGATGTTTCTTTTACACGTTTGATTAGTTCTTCTCTTGTCATGGTTGGTTCCTTTTTGACTTATCTTTTTATCCATGAAATCGGATATTTGTTTCAATTTTTCTTTTAAAGTTCTGCTTTATTGCCATGTCTGATCGGGGAGCTTGCGTTCCCGCGCTTTTATTGTCTCTACGTTCGATTCGGTTTAATTATACTTTCAGATCAACGGTTCTTTTCAATTGCTTTCTGTATTTTTTGCGAACCGGGGTTACTTCTTCGGCGATAAACTCGTCGACCTGCTGGGGTGCTCTGCCTACATAGTCTTTCGGATTTAGGACTTTTGCGAAGTCTACTTTCGCGAATGCTTCGTGATTTTTCATTCTGTCGATCAGATCATTTTGCAGGCCTTCCTGTTTTACCTGTGCTGATGCCTGATGAGAAAGTACACGGATGACTTCGTGGAGCTCCTGCCGGTCGCCGCCTGCCTGGACGGCGGCCATCAATACATTTTCCGTCGCCATAAACGGCAGTTCGGATTGGATGCGGGCAGCGACAACCTTGGGATATACTACGAGCCCTTCGGTAACGTTGATAAGTATTTCAAGGATACCGTCGACGGCGAGGAAGGCTTCTGCGATAACAAGACGGCGGTTGGACGAGTCGTCGAGGGTTCTTTCGAACCACTGTTCGGCAGCGGTCATTGGCGGACTAGTAGCAAGCGAAAGAACAAAACGAGAAAGACCGGTAATGCGTTCGCTTCTCATGGGGTTGCGTTTGTATGCCATCGCTGACGATCCGATCTGGGATTTCTCGAACGGTTCTTCCATCTCTTTTAGATTGGCGAGCAACCGAATATCATTAGCGATCTTGTGAGCAGACTGAGCGACGCTTGCCAGTGCGTTTACGACCTGGGTATCGATCTTCCGCTGATAGGTCTGGCCGGTTACTGTGCATCTCTTCTTAAAGCCGAAAGCCTTTGCGACCATTTCGTCGAGGCGCTTGACCTTGGAATGATTTCCGTCAAACAACTCAAGGAACGAAGCCTGGGTTCCGGTCGTACCCTTGACCCCGCGGAAAAGCATGTTGTCAATGCGATGCTGGATATCTTCTAGGTCCATCGCAAACTCGTACGCCCACAAGCACGCTCGCTTGCCGACAGTTGTCAATTGCGCGGGCTGATAGTGCGTAAAGCCCAGAGCGGGCATGTTTTTGTATTTCTTTGCGAACTTGGCCAGCCGGTCGATCACGCATGCGGTCTTTGCGGCGATGATCTCGAGGCCCTCACGCATTATGATAAGGTCGGCGTTGTCACCGACATAGCAGCTTGTCGCCCCAAGATGAATGATCGGGGCGGCCTTGGGAGCAGCATCGCCGAACGTGTGGACATGAGCCATTACGTCATGGCGGAATTTCTTTTCGTATTTCGCCGCACGCTTAAGATCGATGTCGTCAAGATTTTTTTCCATCTGATCGATCTGGGTTTGCTTGATATCGATACCGAGTTTCATTTCGGCACGGGCAAGCTCGAGCCAGAGCTTTCGCCATGTACCAAATTTCTTGTCGGGACCGAAAAGCTCGGCCATCTCACGAGACGCATTCCGCTCGACCAGCGGACTTACATAAACACCTGCTTTTTTTGCCATTTTAATTCACCGTATAATTTAAAGTTATTTATTGCCAATCGTTTTCACCACTAAGGCACTAAAACACAAAGGGGCACAAAGTATTTTAATCACTTAAACGATTTTGCGATTTCTATCTTCGAGCAGTTCTTCTATTTCTTCGATGGTGCTTTCGTTCAGGTCAATGTCGCCTGCCTGGACTGTTTCTTTTATCTGGCCGGGGTGTCTTGCTCCTGCTATTGCTGATGTTATTTCTTTGCGGCTTAGTACCCATGCCAGAGCGAGCTGGGCGACTGTTATGCCGTAGTCTTTCGCTATCGGTCGCAAGGTTTCTACGAATTGCAAATTCGCCGAAAGACGCGGTTCGTTAAAATCGGGTAGGCCGCGGCGGTGGTCGTCTTCTGGCAGTTCGGCGATTTTTTCGGCGGTGAATTTGCCGGTAAGCAGTCCCCGGTGCATCGGGCTGTAGGCGACGACTCCCATGCCATGCTCTGCGCAATACGGCAGAATATCTGCTTCGATATCCCGACTGAGCATGCTGTATTGCGGCTGGAGCGAGGCGGGCGTTTCGAATTTCGAGATTCTTTCGAGCTGGTCGACAGTATAGTTGGACACGCCGATATGACGAACCTTGCCCTGATCTCGCAGATGGATCATCGCCTGCCATCCCTCTTCTAATTTTTCATCGGGTTGGGGCCAGTGCATCTGATATAGGTCTATGACTTCAATGTTGAGACGGCGGAGGCTGTCTTCGCATTCCTTTATTATGCTTTCGGCGTCGAGGCAGTTGACTTTGCACCTTTGTTCGTTCCAGAGCAAACCGCACTTGGTGGCGACGATGGTTTTTTCGCCGAATTCTTTGAGTGCCCTGCCGACGACTGTCTCGGAGTGTCCGCAGCCGTAGATCGGGGCGGTGTCGATCCAGTTTATGCCGTATTCGAGGGCGGCGATTATGGTGGCGACCGATTCGTCATCGTCCTGAACTCCCCAGCCGAACTCCCACGGCCCGCCGATGGCCCATGTGCCGAGGCCTATGGTGGTTAGTTCCAAATCCGTTTTTCCCAGTTTTCTCGTGCGCATTATTCGTAATCCTTTACTAAAAAGTCTGTCTTAATACATTTAGTGTGACAGGATACACGCAAATTGGGGGATTTTCAATGTTTTTTCGTAATTATGAGAGTTTGTGATGAAGAGAGGGATTTTGTAAGTTTATATGGCATCAGAAGGACGAAAAAGCCGATTAATCCGAAGCTGCCGTCTAGGCATCTCCAGAAGATCGGGATTTCGCGGAATGGGCCGGCTATGAATGGTAAGGCGGCGGCGAGGAGGCAGGCGAGCATGTATGTCTGGATGATCCAGATATTCTTGACAGGGTCCTTTATCGCGCCGATCATGAAGATGGCGAATACTACGCAGGCGTATGACAGCCAGTCCATGCAGTATGCTATAACCGGGTAGTTGGTGTAGGTTTCTTTTACGCTGGTGTAAAGATTTTCGATCCAGGCGGAAACGAAGGGAAGCTTTTGCTCCATCGACGTGCCGTGGCCGAGGTGCTTTACGAGGAAGGCGGTCTCTACTTCGACGAATAGAACTGTATGCAGGCTAAACAGGATGCCGAGAAAGAATATTATGAGGTATCTTCGTATTTTTTTTAGAGTCTTTTTTTGGTCTGGGGTGTACATTTCACGTTCCAGTTTTCAGCCAGTCTCACGACGCTAACGTCAAGATGGATAAAAGAAAGGCGTTTTCACCCATTATGCCATACTAAAAACTTCTTTAGGCTACGCCAAGCAACTCCTGTGAAATATCAAAAGCTTCCTCAATATCCCCATCTTGTATTGGTGCCTTATTGAAATAGACTTCCTTGAATTGCTTAAATTCACTAGCTACATTCCTCTTGGTTACTCCTGGCTTCCATCTGTTACACACAAAATTAACAGAAGCTACAAGTTCCAACTTTTCAGCATTGCCCAAAACACCCTTAAGTTTACTTCCGAACTCCTTAAACTTATTTTCGCTATCCGCGCTAAATTCCCAGTTTGCCGTCTCTGTACGATACCGCTCATTTTCTGCATACAAAACAGAATACGCATCTTGTACCAGGTCACTTGAATAGGGGCCATACTTGTACCACCCAAATCCATATCCAAGATTCAAACCGTATTCCTCCAAAAGATAGATTGTCTTCTGGAGTTTCAGGCGGTCTTCAATCGTATCACGTTTCAGGTCAAATCGATTGGCTATTTTATAGAGAATTCCTTTTGCAGTCACTTCCATATCTTGCTCCCATTTCTTATTTTTATCGAACATTACGTCCGAAAAACTTTAAAATATCACTGGCGTACAAATAAATCAACCATCAATTTCAATTCCGTCACACAATTTTGCGATATCAGAAGACACACGCCCACATTTTCGACAAATAAAGGTCGCTTCTTGAGCAAACTCTTTAGCAATATCGATTCCACTACTGCGGATTATCTGGCACAAATGTTCACCACTCTCACATCCACAATCACTTGAACTAGAGTGGAAATGCTTATTTTTAAACTCAGTGAACGCTTTTTCTATACTCGAACGAATACTGCCAACCTCTTGAGGCCTGTTCTTGTCCTCAACATAATAAACATTGAACACCAGCAGTGCCTTATCTATTAGGCCCGTAAGTACTGACGCATTTGATCTTGCGGCATACGGTTTTTCATAGGCCCCATCTTCATTTTCTATAGCAATTCTAACAGATTCCCTGTTAGCTTCCACGTCCACTTTTCCCTCATCACCCGAGATAGCCGTATACTTCATGATCCGCTGCTTAACTGCATTTACCTTAATCCGTCGTTTCTCAATCCCTAATTGAACAGCAATCTCATCGGCAATAGCTTTTCCTTTATCTTCTATTTCTTGTCTAATATTAGAGTGCTTAGCCAAATCAACCATCTTCTGCGCACTTACGACCGGGTCGCCAATATTACCATCCATTATTATCTTGATGCAGTCATCTATATATTTATATTCGGAGCTATTATCACCTTTCTTGCCACCAAACTTATCATGAAATTTTCTCATTTTTTCAAAGACCTGCGCATCTGTATATTCGTAAACGCGATGCCCATGGCTTCGGCCTTCTTCCGTACTACTCTCTCTGATATGCATTATCAAAGTTTCCAGATTCATTAATCTTAACTCTTTGCCTAATCTCTTCTTCTCCATCATAAACTTCATAACGTCAGCGAACAGCAGGTCAAGCAAGCGTACTTTTCTATTAAATACCACCTGAGTTTGTAGAAAAAAACGCCCAAGTATATAGTGCTCAACAGTATGGAGTCCTTTTTTCTCAACACACACTTGCTGAACTCCCTTATCTTTTGTGACGACAAGTCTTGAGATAATATAGTCAAGATCAATATGGCCATATCCTACACCTGTAAAAAAAGAATCTCTCAGCAAGTAATCCAGCCTATCCGCATCCAGCTCTGAATGAAGCAAGCCTCTTGAGATATGATTGTTTGGTTCATTAGGGTCAAGTTCACCAACGATAATTCGGCCTATTCTCTCCTTGACTTTTTTTCTGTAGCCCTTGTCAGCCCAATCAGTACCGCCACATTCTTTCAGAATGTCATCAATCTTGGGATCATAACGAACTATTTCGGCAGAAAGAGCTTCATGCAGTTTTGTATCACCACCTCTGAACTCCTTAGCAAATAATCCTGTCCAACGAGCCCCAGTTGCACTAGTGTCAAATACATTTATCTCACCACCCTCTAGACCTGGCGAATAGGTATCCTCAAGCACTTGTTCGCCAATATGCGACAATGGAACATGCCCAATGTCATGTAATAGTGCTGCCAATTTTAATATTTTCTTGGACTCATCAGTAAATTTATATTCGTACCGCCCTCCCTTATTTTCAAGATGTTTTATCATCTTCGATACAATATAAAACACACCAATTGAATGCGAAAAACGGGAGTGCTGTGCACTTGGAAAAATGATATGCAAAGGCCCCAACTGTTTAATCCAATGCAATCGTTGAAATGCAGGTGAATTGACTATAGCAAATTCTAACTCGTCCAATTCAATATAACCATATACTGCGTCAAATATTCTCGGCATTCTCCACCTCATTCTTTACTAAAAATACAATCCTATCAAATTAAAATTGGCTATATATAATTAAAACGCCTCTAATCTTTAATACTTTTTATATTATCCCGTTTTTAAAATCAAGAAAAAACTCATTTTTCACCACTGGCCCGGGGTCAGGACGTCTTCTGCTGGTTTGTTCCACCATTCGGGGTCGCGGAGGTATTGCTTTAGCATCATTGCTGCTACTACTCCGTCGGCTACGGCGGTGGCGAGTTGCATTGCCGCACCGTCGCGGCAGTCGCCTGCGGTGAATACTCCGGGTACTGCTGTTCTTAAAAATGAATGGTCGCACTTAATGAAACCGGCGTCGGTCAGGCTTACGAAGCC
>JAIPFN010000139.1 GCA_021736615.1 Phycisphaerae bacterium
TGTCAGGGCCGACGCACCGTCATCAACAACATTCGAAGTCAATGACACAGGCTCATCCGACCACGTGACCATATCCGGAGTTAGAATGTCTACTAGTTGAGGACCAAGGTCAGAAGCGGTAGTGAAAGAATACACATCACTTTCGCATGGATCTGTGACCGCTTCGCCATTGAGATAAGAAATTATCTGCCAGTAGTATGTGCCCCCGGCAGCGGCGGTAACTTGCGTAGTAGTCGCATTTGCAGCACCGGTAAGAACCTTTTGCATGTCGTAACCCGGAAGGGCCGAGTTTGGTTCTGTGCCAAACATCACGTCAACATAAACGGTATCGCCAACATTAGGGTCCATGTTTGTCCAGCTAAGATCGACAGTACCGCCGCCAACGACTTCGCCGTCATCAGGTGAAACATTCATCTTATCAGATTTTAGAACAATGTTATCGTAGTAGATATCATGGAAGTAGGTCCCTATGCCCTTTCTGAGCCTGACAGCTATTCTTTCACCCAGTTTTGCCGGGTTCTCACCCGATTTGTAAGTAAGGATTACAGGGTTTGCTGCCAGATCATTTGAGGTGATGAATTCTCTAGCCGTAGCCAGCACTGTCTCTGCGCCGCCACCAGAAATGGCTATCAGTTCGACATGATACTCAATTTCATTGCTTCGACTGGAAGCTGTATTGAGTTTGAGCGTATAGGTTGTGTTCGCCTCAATCGCAACATCAAGAGAATCTGCCGTTGTTGTCAGTCTGGCTTGTGTGTCACCACTAGGGATATTATTAAATACGTACAAAGCCTGATCGCCGAAAGAGTTAATGAACATCTCATCCCCCGGCACATTAACGGATTTATCTCTTACGGCTATATATTTTTGACCGGCACCAACCCAGCCGGGCCAGGCTCCGTCTCGACTGTTGGCAAAACCTACGATTTGCCATGTTCCGGGACTTTTCGTCGTAGTCACTGTAAGATCCGGATTCTCAAAGCTTTCGGTGAAGATTACTTTGGCGCCTGCCGAGGTCGTCAGGATGATCGCCATCACCATTGCAAGCATTACCAATTTCTTGTTTCTCATCGTTTAAACTCCTTAAAAAAAAATTAGATTGGCATTTCAATGTATCGAGTTACTTGCCCAATACAAAACACCCTTTTACATTTTTTTAATCAATGATGCTGTTGAGGAGATTGCCTGTTGATGATGTTATTTAAGGAGAAATTGCCCCGGGGAGTTGTTTATTGACGGAAATATACAGGCGGCTGTACCGGCTGGCTATAAAAAGCAAAGCCGAAACAGTTGACAATTCCATCAAAACACGATGTCTTTTCATTTTTCCCAAATCACCAATCCAAAAGCCTCATCCCAAATTCAGCAAATCAAATTCAGCAAATAGAACCCAAAAGAGACATATTTCAGACTATCACATCAAGCAGATTCTGTCAAGAGAAAAACAATCAATAAGCTTAAAAAGGTAGAAGTTAGTAATAATGGCTTTTTTGATATTAAGGCAAAAGTAACTATCCTTATGGTATATGCATAAGCATTTCGATTGGTTTCCATTGCTCGCCTTTTGGGGCATCGGGCAGGCGTTTCTGGCAAGCATCGGTTATGGGCCACCACTTATCGCGGATCGTTGGATTCTCTTTGAGCTGGGCGAAATCCTTTTCGAGGTCATCGCCGGCATATTCCAGGTAGGAAAAAAGATATTTTTTGCCAGCCAGTTCCGTCATGAAAATGCTGTAGTTCTGGATATTGGCCTTCTTGACGGCGGTGACAACTTTGGGCCACACATCTGCATGGAGCCGGCGGTATGACTGTTCTTTTTCCGGAAGCAGTTCTATAACTGAGGCGAATCTCTTAACCTTGGCACCGGCCTTCTGGTCGGCCGTTGGATTCGTAGTACCGTAAACCGCTTTAACCGAACTGCTATCGGGAGTAGACGAACAACCGGCGAAAAAAACAACAAGGGCGATCAGGCCAAAAAGATAAGATTTCATTGTATTTGTCCTTAAGTAAGATTTCCCGTATAAACGTTTAGAAAAAAGTTTCAACCCAAAAAAGCTGGTTGATATTCGGTTGATAGATCAAAAATTAAAATGTAAAAAGCAAAATCAAAAATACAAAATCAAAAAAATTGCACAGGGTGTTTCGCTGGGTCATACTTGCAACAATTGTAAATCTTGCTTGTTTTCTTTTTTTGCCACAGAGGGCACCGAGGGCCACAGAGAGTTAAGAAAGTTATTATTTAACCGTAACTAAAAGCTAATCGGCACTGATACTGTTACATGGCAACATAAATAGTCTTATCAAAATCGTTTTTTGCTGTCAAGTTTTTTTGTTCTGTTTCTTTGGTACTGGGCTTTTTGGAGTTGCTTTCGTTTTTCTGCCGGTAATCTCTTGCTTGGCTGACCATGGAATATTGCGGTCAAAGAGCGTGGCGTATTTCTGGTAATTGTTGTAGGGCACGGCGTGCTTTTTCCATGCGGCTAATTCCTTGTCGTAATTGTTTCGCATTCTTTGAAGGTCGGACTTGTATGCAGGATCGTTTGCGAGGTTTTTCAGTTCCAGCGGGTCATTGGCCGTGTCGAAGAGTTCCTCGGTCGGAGTCATGTCTTCGCCGGCGTACCACCAGTAGGTGTATTTCCAATCTTTCGTAAGAGCCGTCAGGCTGTGGGTAGGTGTCGTGCCCCATACATTTATAAATGCCATGTGCTCGCGGATTCCTGTAGAGGGGGTTTCGATTAAGGGGAGAAGACTCTTGCCGTCGATGTTTTTCGGAAGCGGCAGACCGGCGAGTTCGAGGATCGTAGGTGCAAAGTCAATATTGCCTGTGAGCGCCTCGCATCGGAGTTTCTTGCCGGAAGTTTTGCTTCGCGGGTCGAAGATCATCAGCGGCACGCGCGAGGACTCTTCCATGGGAAGGACCTTGGAAGCGTAACCGTGCGAGCCGCAGATATATCCGTTGTCGCTGGTGTAAATAATGACGGTGTTATCGGCGATTCCCTGGCGGTCAAGTTCATCTCGGATCATGCCTATCGAAACGTCTATGGCATAGACAAGCTGGTTGTATTTGGCCATTACGTTGTCGTAATCTGTGTCGTATTTCCATTCGCTGAAACGTGTGTATTGCCGCCCTTTTTTGCTTTGCTCGGCAAGGTGGGTTGCGTAATTTCTGCCGAAGTTACCGGGTTTTTTGAATTTCTTACCGGCATATACATCGTCAAATTTCGGGTCCGGTGTTACCGGTCGATGCGGGGCCTTGTAGCTGATCTACAGGCAGAATGGCTTTTCTTCTTTTACCGCCCTCTTTATGACATCCTGTCCGAATGCACCATAAGATAAAGTTGAGTGCGGGTATTCCTTTGCGTAAGCAGCCATAGATTCATTCTTTGCAGTTTCGTAATTTGTCTGTCCGGGGCCGCCGCCCCATACATCGAAGTCTTCCTGGCAGAGTCCTTTGCCTTCAACCTCAAAGCCAAACTTTCCGGCGAATGCGGTGAGGTATCCGCTGTTTCTGAGCAGGACCGGGTAGGACTTGTTCCATACATCCGGTTTCATGTTGCCGTGTGAGAAATTGCAGCCGGTTTTGTATTCGTACTTGCCGGTCATTGCATTTGCCCGGCTTGCCATACAGATCGCCGTCGTATCGTAGTGGTTATCGAATATTACGCCGTCATTGCCCAGTCGATCCATCTGCGGTGTTTTTACGTCCTTATTGCCGTAACAGCCAACCGAATATGTGCACTGGTCGTCAGCTAAGAGAAAGATTATGTTGGGGCGTTTGGCTTGTCTGGTTTTGTCTTGTGCATACAGACTTTTGCCAAGGGCAAGGCAGCAGCCGGCAAGACCCAGGGCCTTTAGAAAGTCTCTTCTATTTCGTTTCCTAGTTTGCATTCTATTTTTCCAGAGTGTTAACATCTTCGTTGTTGATGTTTCCGTCGACTCCGTAATGTCTGAAAGTGATCTTCGGCGTACCGCTAACTCTTTCGACGGTTACAGATAAAAATCCGCCCTTTACTTTCAGGTAGCGATGCATTGGTTTTCTGTTTTTTTCGCTATATCCGCCGGCGTGCTTATCCGAACTCGGGCCACAGCCGAACTCTTTTGCACCTGTTTTCGGATCAACCGACACGTATTGCCAGTGGCGGTCGCCGCAGATGACGAACATGTTTTGTTTGCCGATGAACTGTCGAATCTGATCGCCTTCATAAGTAAAGCCTTCGTTGGCGTAGCTATCGTTTTTATTTTGGCGGTCCGGCCCTACGATGGGCGTCGGGCTTATCAGAATGCGGAATGTCGCATCGGATTTGCTGACCGTATCGAAGAACCATTCCTTCTGCTTTTCGCCCCAGATGGTCTTTTCGGGGCCGTCCGGCATATTGTTGGGGCTTCTGAAATCGCGGCCCTCGACGAGCCATATCTGCAAATCCTTGCCCCAGCGAATCGTCCTGTAGGTCTTTTCGCCCATGGGTACCTGCTCGCGGAAAATCGCCAGTCCTTGATCCCATGTCAGTTCGCGTCCATAGGTCTGGCCTGCCCAGCAGTCGTTCCTTAGAGTATCATGGTCATCCTTCATGAAGTAACTGGAAACATTATTATGAAACTCACGCTGGAAAGGCATCGAAAAAATCCGATTCCACTTGAACCTTGCAAGAGCAACGTCATCAGCAAATGGAAAGGGTTTGTCGTAGTATTCAATGTCACCGGTATGGACAAAAAAGTCCGGGTCCATCTTTAGCATCGTGCGATATATCTTGTGGCCGTTGTCCGGATCATCACGATTGGGGTATTCCTGGCAAGTAACAACGTTAAAGTGTATTTTCGATATGGTATCAGCTTTCAGTGCGGTCAGAAACCCGCCCACCACTTTGGATGTGACCTTATCGTTTTCTGTAGAGCGACCTTCGGCGATTATAGAGTATTTCGTACTCGGCAACAGCCCTTGAAGTTTTGTTTGAAATGTAAAATCCTTATCCGGGCTAACCGGCTGCCATTGAGTAGACTTTTTCTGTTTATCATCACCTTCGGGCCAATATGTAAACCGCACCTGACCGCTAATGCCGGGAACGGCGGCGTCCATCACTTCAAGATCATAAACATACTCGCCCTGATTCTGTTTATCCCACGGATTTTTGCGTTCGGGGAAAGGCTTGCCATCGATATTGCGTTCGGGGCGTTTTGTCAGCCGCGTCCAGACGATAGCCGACGATGAATCAACTTCGCCAATTTTAATGCCGTTAGCCATATAGACCGCTTCGGTTTTCGTTTCGTTAGCGGCAAAACATCCGCTGACAAATAAACCAACAGTAAATAAAACTAAAATCCTTTTCATTTTTAATTTCCTTATTAATATTATTGAGCATTGCTAATGCTGTTTTGTTTCTTGTTTAACTCTAATATTCAGTTTTATTATTGCCTGAGTTCTTTCAAAGCGTCCTGTATTTCCTGTATTGAGACCTGCAGTTCGTTATCTAATCTTGATCTTACAGCGCTTACGTTGGGATTGCCCGGATCCTTTGTCAGAACTTCATTGATAAGAGCTTCTGCTGCCCCGAAATTCCTTGCTTTTATATGGCTGTCGGCAAGCTGAAGTTTGGACTCCATATCCTTTTGTTTTTTACTCTTCGGGCTTGTAATATTTTCAATAAAATTTCTCAGGCCATTATTATCAAAATCGGTTAAAGTCAACTTCTCATCCACAGGAAACCCCGTCGGCGGGACTGCTACCATTCTAAACTCAGTTCCATTATGCAAATAAAAATATGAGTTGTGATTAATATATTCAGATATACCGCTTACAGACCTTGGTTTAAACAGCATTTTGTTAGTTTTATTGTCAACTGCATAATACGTCAACTCGCAAGTAGCTCTTAATTTCTCCGACCATGCAATGACGGCGTCTTCGGTGCTGAGATTTGTGCCCAGAATATCAACTATTACATACAATGTTTTCTCACCGCCCCTGGCAAGAAAATCCAAGCCGCTCATCCGCATTTTTAAAGTAAGAAAGGAGTTGAAGTAATTCATGTCCTCATTTGAACGGAACACAGTCGGACGGAACTCGGGTCTGGCTCTGTATGAAATACCTGCATCCCAGCCATCCCTGATATTATCACGAAGATTCGCCATATATTCGGTGTTAAAATCGCTAATACTGCCCGATAAGTTAGTAAACCCCGAATTCATTATCCATCCGCCGCCATCTTGTGAAAGATTAGAAATGATAAAAGAAACCTTTTGGCCTTTAAGTTCTGAAAAGTCCATCTGAGCAATCGCTGTCCTTATACAGCCGGCTACAACCCTTTGCTCTTCGTCAAATCTCTTGCCGCCACCATGAGCAGGAACAACCCGCCATGTGCCGCAGCCGGAAATAAAAAATAATAAAATGACTGCTGAAAATAAGATGCTTTTTTTAATTAACATCACCAGCTCCCAATATTGACTTGAAAAATGCTTTTACAGGCAGATAACTGAAATTTTGTTTCCGGTAATTTCACTTGTAAAAGCCGTATACGATTAACGTTCATTTCTTATTAGCAGAAATAAGATCGACCATAGAGTCTCCCATTGATTTACCTATGAGATATAAGGTTTCCCAGTTACGGAACCAATGGTAGTCCTGCCTTGAGGGAGATTCTTGTTGGGGTCTCTGGAAGCCGCGTGTTTCTACGCCGGCTACGTTGCCTTTGAACTGGGGATATTTCTTCGCGTCGGCAGGTGCGAGCTGGGCTTCCATAAGCTTTTCGACTTTTTTCTTGTAACGAGCATTTTCCGGAATGTCCCATCCGCCCATACCTGTGTTTGCGATCACGAATGGCAAATTCTTGACACCCAGGTCTTTTCTGATGTCGTTTACGAAGTTGACCATGTTTTTCTCGTAAACATCCACTGCATTTTGATCTATGCGGTCGTTCCATCCCTGATGCCAGCCGAAGCCGACTATCTCATAGCCTTTGCCCGTATAACCCGGATAGTACTTTTTCAAATTACCTGTAATTTCTTTAACATGCCTGAGGACTTCTGAATACTGAAAGCCTGCATCACCATCTTTCTGAGGGGTGGGATACTCCTTCGAGCTTGGAGGCAAAAAGTTATGCGAAAGCGACCTGCCGCCCCATGCCGATTTAATAAGCAGAACAGGATCTTCATAATAGTCACCAACAACAAAACCAAAAGCGTACTCAGGGCCGATGTGACCTTCGCTTGCTCCGTAACCGGTAGTAAGCGGGCCCTGCTGCTCTTTGTCTTTATAGGACAGGTTTACGATCCATACGTCATCACGGACAACATTCTTGCCATCCTTGTCGACGAGTTTGCCGTAGTCTTTTGGATTGCTTTTAACATATGTCTCCATGGTTCCAGGGGTGCCTTTAAGTTGGCCGAACCCGACCATGTTCGACTGGCCTGACAGAATAAATATCTTCAGCTTACCGTTGGCGGGGCAGGTTTTCGCTGCTGCCGATGCGTTAGAAATTGACATTAAGACTGCTGCTATCAGACACAATACTACAAATAACTTTCTCCTGCTCATCGCTATGTTTCCTTTCGTAATCTTAATAACTCAAACTGACCGTTTCGGTCAGTTTGAAATGAATAATGTCTATTGTATAATGTATAATGAATGATACGGCCTGACGGCCGAGGCTATTTTACAAAAAACAGACATTGCGTAATCCTCTTAAATGCAAGGGGTTACGTGAAAACTTTTTATTCACAACAAATCACCTGCAATTTGAGTTGGAAATTATTTTTCAATCGGATTGGTCAAAGAATAATCAACCATCCAATCGGCGGCCATCTGGGCGAGGTCTTCAAGGCCTGTACCACAGTTGGCGTTAAAGTCAGCCGACTTTATCGTCACAGTACCGGCGCCAAGGGCGGCCTTGCAGGCATCATCGTAAACGTCGATAGTCATCGAAGATTCTACAGGCTCTTTGCCAGACTGGGTTACCGTAAGTGTCAATGTGACGGTAGACGGATTGCCGGGCTCTTTGGTAATCGTAACCGTTGGCATCTCAATGCTAGTCGAATCGAACACAACCCCAGTGTTTGGTACCGCACTCCAGGCATAGGTAAGTTCCCCCGCGCCGGAATCATTATTAGTAACGTCTACATCGTTTAAAGTAACAGGTTGTCCCGACCAGGTAGCCCAGTCCGAACCGGCAATGACAGTAGGGGCACTCAGGTCTGTCACTCCAAACTGTATGCCGCACGGCCCGAGATGATTGAAACCGTTACCCCAAACCTTAGCCGTGAAAGAAGAACCGGACACACCTTTAAAGATAATATAGTTGCCCGGAGTTGTACCGTTGACGACCTCAACAAAAGTGCCGTCAAATCTTTGTTTCAGTGCTGTAAAGTCCTGCACAGGGCCGCCGTTAAAACTATATTTACCCGTATTGTCCCCCCAGTTACCACCCAGATAAATGATCACATCGTAAACATCCAGGGTAATATTCGACATCACCATGCTGAATATCAATGAATCATCATACGGATCTTCGGTGGCATTAACATGGCCATCCATCATGTCAGCATTGCCATCACCAAGCATAGTGGTACGGACGCCATTATAAGGACCGCCATTACGGGCACTTATTAAGTCAAATGTTGCCGTAGAACCATTATTACTGGTTATCTGCATCGGGGGCAGACCACCTTCCATACCATGGCCCATTACAATATTTTTCCAACCGGTAGTAAGCCAGGCATCCATACCCGCAGCTTGCCCCGCCTCCAATGTTAAATTTCCATTGGTATCATCTTTATAAAAATTAATGCTGAAGATGTTCGAATCGGCTAACAGGGGTTCGCAAAGAACTGCTGCCAAACACAATAATACTGAAATCAATAATAACTTTTTCATAGTAATTCCCCTTTTCACGAAATATTTTCCTTGGTATCTTTTTCAAACAATAACATTCTATTTCCGTATCGCTGCAGACGGCACATCATTACTGAGCCATTGCAAAGCAAACTCTGCAAAATCGACAATATCTATAATACAGTTCCCATCGAGGTCAGCTGGATGATCCGCTGAAAGACCCTTTCCGATCGCCGCCTTACACGGATCATCGTAAACATCGATCGTAATTGTATTTTTCACGCTGTATCCGCTGCGCCCGCTGAGTCCGATCCTGCTGGCATCATTGACTTTAAGTACCAGGGTAACTGTCGATGGATTATTGGTTGGTTTGGTGATCGTAATAATTGGAGATGCAATTGCATCGTTTGAAAACACAACACCTGTAGTTGGTTTTGGGTTCCATTTATAAGTCAGATCCGTCCAGTCAGACCCGTCTCTTTCAACAATATTCGGATCCAGGATTACCGGCTCACCGGACCACGTGATCATATCGACACCGGCATCGATATCAGGAGCATCAGGGTCGACCAATAAATCTGCCATCCCTTCACCCATTCCCTGGCCTATAAGGAAATAAGTTTCGGCGCTGCGGTTCCAGTGATAACCCTGATCGGCAGGCGATACGGCCACTTCACGCCAGTAGGGGCGTGTGTCGTCAACAGCAACGCCCCCTATAAATGACGGGTACTTCGTAAAGTTAGCCATCGCAAGCTGCCCAAATTCTGTACCTGTACTTGGGCTTCCACCGCCCATACCCGTAGTGGAAATGCTAAACGGCAGATTCGGCAAACCCAGATCTGCACGGATATCCTTGATAAAGTTTACCATGTTCGCCTCATATGCAGCGTCCATAGCAGGAGTAACGCGGTCATTATAGCCCTGATGCCATCCGAGCCCGACTATCTCGTATCCGTCGGCAGGATTGTAACCATCGCAAAAAGATAACGGGTCAGCCTTGAAGTCAGCAACAACATCCAGGATCATCTTGTAGTAATACCCACGCTTGCCATCAGCAGTCGGTATTTCGTCCCAGCCGGAACTTGGCGAAAGAAAATCATAGCCAAGGCTCTTGCCTCCAGCTGCGATCTTGAGTATAAACACCGGGGCTTCATAAAAATCACCCATAACATTTCCAAACTGAAGTTCCGGACCAATGGTAGTATTAGACCGTCCGTAACCAACAGACAAACCCCCTTTGACAAGACCGTCATCTGCGCCAGTGGCACTAAGCCTCTGGTACCAGATCCAGACATCGTCACGCACGGCCCAATTACCATTGCCGTCTTTGAGATGACCAAAAGTCGCCGGATCATTAGCAACCAACGTTTCAAGATGCCCCGACGATGTTCCGATCATCTCGCCATGGCCTTCCATATTGGATTGTCCGGCCAGGATAAACACCTTCAGAGGCTTACCGGCATAAACCGTCCCGCTAAACACAATAGCAATCAGGAACAGGTAGAGACAAAAATTGTAGACGTGCTTTGATAATCTCATCTTATAACTCCGAAAAAAATTATTATCGGTACTTAACATAATTGAGCAACGCGCCCAGCGTCAAATACCATGCATATTAACAAATAACACACTAAATCTTACTGATTTTATCACTGCCAAAGCTCGTATCTTTTTATGAATTAGCCCGGTACAAAACACATATACCATCCAAAGGCTAATTCTGGTATAATTAGTCCTTATTGCTTCAGGTCGCCAAATAATTTTATCTATTTTAACAAAATACTCAAAAAAGAGCAACATAATAAGTTGAAATTATTAAGCATAATCACAATAATACAAGCAGCTATGGCCAGTAAAGGGCTTTTAAGAGGCTTATTGCAGCTATGCTTATTTGTACACCTTTTCAATGACAATATCGACCAACTTACCGTCGTTACCGGCTTTGGCCGACTTTTTCTGACCGGCAAATTCAACCGTTACCTTTTTACCCGGATCGGACCAACCCCAGACAGGGACATCCATCTGCTGCTGCAAAATCACATTGTCGCAAAAAAGCCGAAACTGCATTATGCGTTACTCTTTAGGTTCTTCAAACTCGCCCTTGTCATTTTTTATCGAATCAACCGAAGCGCCGTGGTAAGCGCGTGCCAGAACGGCAATGTTTTTGTCGTCGCCTCTAAGTTCGCTGACAGGTTTTGACATTATCCCTTCCAGCGGGATAAGTCCACTCATATTACGAGGCTTGGCGAAACCATAGAGACCAACGCCTGCTTTGAGGGCCTCGGGAACAACCTTGGTTGCATCCTTGCCGTTCCACAGTGCAAGGCATGTGATCAGGCGTGTGTGTTTACCGACCATCGATTTAACCTGATCGATACGCTTCATGTCGCCGCTTTCGTTCATCAGCCAGTCGGCCTCTTTATACATATCCGAGTTAATGGCGTGCGGATGATTCATTTCGTTGGTCGTCAGCCAGATAAGGCAATTCGGGTTGGCATCTTTTGCGGCCTTGCGGATGGCTTTCCAGCAGCGGTCAATAGCTTTGCGGCTGTAGGCGAGGTCCTGGTCTTTGGTGAGTTTGTCTTCGCCGGGGAATTCTTCTTCCATAAGCTGGTTGTAAAGTTTCTTTTCGCATTCAAGCCATTTGCCCTGAGTCGACAGCCGTTTCGGCATCCACACCCAGTCTATCATAAACCCGTCAATACCCGTCCTGCTGACGGCGTCACTGATCGATTTAGACAGGTAATCGAGATACTCGTCGGTATACGGAATATGGTATGTACTCGGCTTGTCGTAGCTCAGTTCGGGATGGTCCGCAGCCCATTTGGGATTGGAAGCAATACAGAAATACCCAAACACCATCATTCCTTCCTTGTGGCCCAGTTTGACCATCTCCGGCAGAAAGTCGTGCTTAAGGCCGGGCTGTTCGGGAACAAAACCATTCTTGTACCAGGCATAACCGTTGCACGAAACGCAGAACGTCTGGATAACGTTGGCACCGATTGACTTGTACCATGCCACATGAGCAGCGGGATCTGAATTCTTCCAGGAACCCGGCGCAGCGAACCGGCGGCGACCGCCCCAGTTAAAATCAAGACAGTATGCCTTGATGTCCTTGACCTGCTTAAGCTCGTCAAGGTTAGCCTTTGGCTTTTCGGATTTTTCGGAGGCTGTTATCATCTCGCCAACCTCCTTAAGAGTCTTTACGTCGATGTCGCGGATCTTGCCGGCATAGTTGGGTCCGACGTCTATCGAGAAGATATTACCGTATTTCTGTGCGCCCTGGTAATCCTCGAACAGCTTGGTTGCCGTATGGCAAAGGTTGTCGTGTTCGGGAAGAGAATAGAACCACATCGCACCGCCTTTGTGCTTTGGCAGGATCGGGTAGGTGAATTCGGCTAAAAGGAAGTCATGTCCCGACTCGCCGCCTTTATTGTGAGGTGATGCCGCTTTTGCATCTCCCAGGGGACCAGGCCCTCCAACTTCACGCAGGGCAATTCGTCCCGCTTTTTCGCCATGGTTAAAACCTACAAATGTGTTCGGCTGGAATTTGTGCATCCAATCGACTGTATCTTTGTGCGAAAGTCCCCCCGTTCCTACCGCGTGATCCATCCACCAGAATTCGATAGGGCCGTATTGAGTCAGCAGTTCCTTAAGCTGTGCCTTTTTCATTTCAGGATTTATACCGCCACCGACCCGACCGCCTTTGCCATCAACCGCGCCCGGCCAATTCCAGTCACCCTCGGAGAAATACAGAGCCAGTTTGATACCGTACTTATCGCAGGATTTGCGAAGCTTTGCAAGAACATCGATACCGAGCGGACTGTTGGTGACTTTCTTTTCGGTAGTCTTCGTATCCCACAGACAGAACCCGTCATGGTGCTTGGCAAGAAAAAGTATGTATCCCATCCCGGCGTCCTTAGCCGTCTTGCACCACTGATCCGTATCGCAGCCGGTCGCTTTGAAGAAGGACGCGTCTTTGTCAAGCGTCGGCGTCCATTCCTGCCCATAAAATGTGCTGAACGACCAGCAGATGAACATACCCCACTTCATGTCCTGTATCTGTCTGGCGCGAACATCATCGTCGAGTTTGGTCTTGTTAATTTCAGGTGCGGCCGAAAAAGCCGTCGCGGCCATTGCCAGGATCAAGAATAATGCGATCAATCTAGTTTTCATCATTTACCTTTCTTTTATTTTCCATTTTAAATAAGCCCCAACAGCCACACATCATACTACCGTCAGGGGCATCTTTCCGGCGTTACCATTCGGACACAGTATTGCAACTTGCCGCCTTCGATAAGTCTAACTATTTGGTGCGCGAGAAGCACTATAGTCGATGATCTTCTGTGTGTCGCCAGGGTCGCCGGCCTCGATCATCAATTCGCGCATACGTTTTTCCAGTTTGGCCTGCACGCTCGCATATTCCGGCTTGTTGATCAGGTTGTTTAGCTGATAGGGATCCTTTTCGTTGTCGTACAGCAGCCATGGTCCATGATCTAACAGGTTGGCGTAAGTGTAACGCTTTGTCCTCACGCCACGCCATGGTGTAATTGCGTTCATGAGGTATGGCCCTCCGCCGGGGAGCATTTTCATAAGCAGCACAGCGTCCTGCTGATCGGAATCAGTGCCCTTTGCAGCACCGGAGACATCTTTGCCGTCAACCTTCGGGCACTTAATACCGGCAAGCGACAATAATGTCGGCATGACGTCAATTGGCGCAACCAGTGCATCGCTGCGTTTGCCCTTTGGAACCGACGGCGGATATTCGACCAAAAATGGAACATTGATCGACTCCTCGAAAGGCATTTGCTTTAAGGCCATCCGGTGACTTCCAAGCATATCGCCGTGATCGGACGAGAACACCAGGATCGTGTTGTCGGTAAGACCGGCTTGCTTTAACGAATTGCGGATCTTTCCAATGCAATCGTCAAGAGCAGCGGTATGGGCATAATAGCCGTGAATACTCTGTTTCTTGAGCAGATCGTCATTTTCAATACCCGCCCGGCGTCCCTTGCGTCCGTTCTTAGATTTTTTCGACGTTTCGTCAAGTTCAATCAAATGATCGACGATAGCCCGTTCGGAAACATTCTTGCGAAGTTCGATCTTGTCCAAATCAATCCGCTTTTTGTATTCATCCGGAACCTTGTTATACGGATTATGCGGCGGCCCCCAGGACATGAACAGGCAAAACGGTTTGTCCTTATTCTTTTTGATATAATCGATAGCCAGGTCGGTCTGAATAACAGATTCGTACCCCTTGAACCTGATCTGTTCGGGCGTGTCTGTACAATAGAAATTATCAATGTAATTATGGGTGCAGTTGTTAACCGCCCAGTAATCAAACCCCTGACGCCGTTCTTTGGGCACAAAGGGCTTGCGGTTCCACTCCAGGTGCCACTTACCGATATACCCCGTGGCATAGCCCTGCTTCTTGCAAACCGTAGCAATCGTCTCGAGCCCGTCACGCATGCCGTTATCGT
>JAIPFN010000140.1 GCA_021736615.1 Phycisphaerae bacterium
TGAGGATAACCCCAGTCGTCGGCAATGCAGAAAAGTATGTTGGGCCGCTTGGACTTAGCGGCGGCAGCGGAATCCGTAAACTTACCGCATACTGACAATAAACCTGCAATACCGCTGATCTTCAAAAAATTACGTCTATCCATTATAGTGACTCCTTGTACTTAAGTTTGCCGATTGCTCAATTTGAGTATATTTAGTAAAAAGCTGCGGGCTTCAAGCCCACGCTACGGTTTCGGTTTATAATCCGGGTTTGGTTTCGGCATTTTTGCGCCTGTTTCCTTTTGCCATTTCTTTAGTATTTCGTGCATTTGCTTTGCCTTTTCGGGCATTTTTTTTGACAGGTCGTTTTTCTCGCCTATGTCATCTGCCAGGTTATACAATTCAATCTTGTCCTCTTCGTAGAACTCGATCAATTTCCAGTCCCTTGCCCGGATCGCCGCACCGGGCGTCCATGTCGAACCGTGATAATGCGGATAGTGCCAGCAGATCGCGTCCCGGTTGAGCTTTGCGCCCTTTTTGATGACCGGAACAAGCGAATAGCCGTCTTTGTGAATATCTGGTTTTTGGGCTATGCCGGCCATATCCAGCATTGTGGGGAAATAGTCCATGCTTACAACCGGCTCCTTGCTGACGGTGCCTGCATTCGTCAAACCGGGCGCACGGATAATAAGCGGCACACGTATCCCGCCCTCATAGCACCAGCCCTTACCGCTGCGAAGCGGGGCATTGCTTGTAGGGCCTACATCGCGAAGTGTCGCAAGCCCGCCGTTGTCGGAAGTGAAGATCACAACGGTATTATCATCGAGACCGAGATTTTTAAGCGTATCCATCAGCCTGCCGATATTGTCATCCATCGCCTGCACCATAGTCGCATAATCGGGCCGATCCTGCCAGAGCTTGGTCTTGCCTTTATGCTCAACAACCAAATTAATCATATCTTCCTGCGGCATATCGGCAAGTCGTTTTTTGTATTTGTCCAGATGCCTTGGTGCAGTCTGAATTGGCGTATGCACCGTATAAAACGCCAGGTACGCCAGGAAAGGCTTGCTTTTATCACGACTCATCAGAAAGCTGATCGTTTCATTGGTCAGTCGATCCGGCAGATACTCGCCCTTTGGGCCGTCTTCCAAAACAGGATTCTTATACGGCGAATAATAACCGCCCGGAGGCGAACCCCTGCGGAAACCGCCCTTGTTAATATCGAAACCTTGTGCGAGCGGCCAGTACTTCTCATCCTCACCTAGATGCCACTTACCGGCGAAGAATGTCTGGTAGCCGTTATCCCTGAGCACTTCGGCGATTGTAACTTCTTCAAGTGCAAGCTCGTCACGGTCCTGGGGAGCTAATAGTTTAGGATTTCGTGGGTTGTTGCCCTTGATCCAGTCTGTGATATCTACACGAACAGGGTGACGCCCGGTCATGATCGCCGCTCGCGTCGGCGAACATACCGGACAGGCCGCATAGGCATCTACAAACTTCATGCCGGACGCGGCAAGGCGGTCAAGATTCGGAGTATCATAAAAAGTGCTGCCATAACAACGAAGATCGGCCCAGCCGAGGTCGTCAACCAGTACAAAAAGAAAGTTAGGCTTTTTCGCAACCGCTGCTTTGGCCAAAGCACTAACCGAAAGCCCGGCAGCGGCACCGACAGCGGCCCTTACAAATTCCCGTCTATTCAACATAAGCAGTCCCCAAAACTCTTGAAATCTGATTTTACTTTATAAAACGCTTTATTATACCGATATATTGCAACTAATACAGTTTTTTAATATACAGAAGACCGCCTCTTTGCTAAGATACGGCGGAAATGTTGTTTTATGAAATATAAGGAAATATTCTGATGGTCGACGAAAATACAAACGAATCTAACTCAGCCGAAAACACCAGATCCCTGGACTTTGTACGCTCAATTATCGCCGAAGACAACAAAACCGGCAAACACCAATCCCGCGTCCACACGCGTTTTCCCCCGGAACCGAACGGGTATCTGCATATCGGCCACGCAAAGAGCATCTGCCTGAATTTCGGCATTGCCCAGGAATTTGACGGTCTGTGCAACCTTCGATTCGACGATACAAACCCGGACAAGGAAGAACAGGAATACGTAGACTCGATCCAGGAAGATATTAAATGGCTCGGATGGGACTGGGAGGACCGACTCTATTTTGCATCGGACTACTTCGACCAGATGCATGATTTCGCTGTAATACTTATCAAAGCCGGCAAGGCATACGTCTGTGACCTCAGTGCCGAAGAAACTCGCCAGTACCGCGGAACGCTTACAGAACCCGGTAAGAACAGTCCCTACAGAGACCGCAGTGTTGAAGAAAATCTGGAACTTTTCGAAAAAATGAAAAACGGCGAATTCCCGGACGGAACAAAAACGCTTAAAGCAAAGATCAATATGTCCTCGCCGAATATGAACATGCGCGACCCGGTAATGTACCGCATCCTCCACGCGAGCCACCACCGAACGGGCGACAAATGGTGTATCTACCCGATGTACGACTGGGCACACGGGCTGGAAGACTCCATCGAAAAAATAACCCACTCGATATGCACGCTGGAATTTGAACATCACAGACCGCTGTACGACTGGTTCATCGACCAGCTGGAAATCTTCCACCCGCAGCAAATCGAGTTCGCCCGTCTGAACATAACCTACACCGTAATGAGCAAACGCAAACTGCTGGAACTGGTTCAGGAAACCCACGTTAACGGCTGGGACGATCCAAGAATGCCCACGATCAGCGGAATGCGCCGCAGGGGCTTTTCACCGGCATCGATACGCGACTTCTGCAAAACCGTAGGAGTAGCAAAATTCAACAGCACCATCGACATCGCCCTTCTCGAACACTGCGTACGCAAGGACCTCAACGAAACTGCACCCCGGGTAATGGCCGTCCTCGACCCGCTGAAAGTCGTAATAGAAAACTACCCCGAAGGCCAGACCGAAGAACTAGAGGCGATAAATAACCCCAACGACCCGTCAGCAGGCACAAGAACCGTCCCGTTCTCGAAGGTTCTCTACATCGAAAAAACCGATTACATGGAAAACGCTCCTAGAAAATTCTTCAGACTGACCGAAGGCCGCGAAGTACGCTTTAGATATGCATATTTTATAACCTGCAACGAAGCGATCAAAGACGAAAACGGCGAGGTAGTAGAATTGCGATGCACATACGATCCGGCAACAAAAGGCGGTGACGCTCCGGACGGCAGAAAAGTAAAAGGGACCATCCACTGGGTCTCGGCCCAGCACGCAGTCGACGCGGAAGTAAGGCTATACGACAACCTGTTCACAAAAGAAAACCCCGACAGCACCGAAGAAGGCGAAAACTTCACCGCAAACATGAACCCCGATTCGCTAAAGATTCTGACCGGTTGCAAACTCGAACCATCGCTAGCCGATACAAAACCGGGCTTTAGCTGCCAGTTCGAGAGAACCGGGTACTTCTGCGTAGATAAAGACTCAACCAGAGACAAGATCGTATTTAACAGAACTCTGAACCTGAGAGACACCTGGGCCAAAATACAAAATCAGCAAAACAAATAAATATGCCGAATAGAAAAGCCGGTATCCTGCCGGCTTTACTTTCAAATTTACGGTTTGACATAAGATGCCAAAAAACTTCCGCATAAAAAACGTAGCATCCGGCGTATTTATTGCAATGCTAATCCTCGCCGGAGTTTACATATCATACACAAAGGCCATGAACTCCAAAATCTTATCATTCAAAGTCCGTCAGATAGAACAAGACAGCGGCATTCGAATCCGAAACAAGGTCGAAAACGCAAACCTGAATTTCCCGCCGAGCAAACTGATCCTCTCCGCTGATAAGACTAAACGCACCCTGACAGTATACGGTTGCGACAAAAAAAACAAACCTGTAGAAATAACCTCCTATCGCTTTACTGGCTATTCCGGCAGACTCGGCCCAAAATTACGGGAAGGTGACGGCCAGATACCGGAGGGAGTCTACGACATAACCGCACTGAACCCGCAAAGCTCGTTCTACCTTTCGATAAGAGTGGAATATCCAAACGATTTCGACAAAAGGATAGCAGCAAGCGAAGGACGAACTAACCTCGGCGGCGACATCTACATACACGGAGGTTCGGCGACAATAGGATGCATACCGATAGGAAACGACAACATCGAAGAACTATTCTACCTCGTAGAGCAAACCGGCCTGAAAAACACCGGCATAGTAATAACACCCCATGACCTGACAAACGTCGACATCGACAAACAGCAATACCAGCTGCCCTGGCAAAAGGAGCTGTACAAAGACATAAAAGAATTCACTAGAAAAAACCTGCTCAAAGATTATTAAAGAGGCCCTCTAAAGCTACGCTCAGGCTTTTTCGATATTGGCAATCCCTTCAAACCGGGTAAGACTTTCCGGACGGATCGCGAACATATTAAGCACAAATTTGTCAACCTCAACTCCGGGGACATATTCGATCAATCTCGACCCTGAGGGAACATAAAAATAAGAATCATATCCCAGCTTTTTGAAAATATCCGCCTGGCTGAAATCCAAAGAGCCGTTTTCGTTTACTTCGTATATTATGACCGGCGAATTATCATGGATTATTTTTTTCGCCCCGGCAATGACCTTCTCTTCAAAACCCTCGACATCCATCTTGATAATATCAAACCTGTCAACACCTGCTTTTTCAGCAACATCATCGACAGACATCAGCTGCACTTGTTCACCTTGTTCGTTCTCACTGCTGGCAACGGTGAACCTGTTCAGTTCAGAGGACGCGCCAAAACTGAGCATGCCGACACCGCTTGAATCGCTCACACCGCAATGGAAACATTTCATATGGCCAAACTGCTTTGCGGAAGTGTTAAGGTACCCGAAGGTCCGGCTGGATGGTTCGACCGACACGACGCATCCCTCGCTGCCTGTTCGAACAGCAGCACTTAAGGAATAAACTCCAACGTTGGCTCCAAGATCGAGGACGTTATCACCGGGTTTGACGAGCTTTCTGAATAAACCCAGATCCTCCTGCTCGAACCAGTCGCCCGTCTCCAGCATTGAATAAGTGGTAATGTTACTGATTTCCGGGTAAAGATGAATCCTGCAACCGTCATACGGCAGTGAGAGTTCCCGCATCTGCCCCTTAGCCAGTGCGAGTATCGCCGAGACCCGCTCATCGCTGACCTGCCTGTCCAGATTACTTAAAAAAGACAAAACATCCTCCAATGGAGGCGTGCCGCTCTTAATATTATTATATGCCGCAACCAGGCCAAACCGTATATGAGGTTCTACGTTTTGCGGCTCGAGCCGACACCATTCCTGCAAAATATCAAAACTTGAAGAGGTACAATAATAACTGCTGTAAAGCGCACGCAATAACATTTTGCTGAAAAGGATCTGTTCATTTGAGGTTTTCCATCTATTGAAAATCTCTTGCGGAATATCACGACCGCTTTGTCCCTCATAAACACGTACGCATCCTTCTTTTATATACTCTACAGCCTTATACTTGCAGCCTGCCTGGAAAAATTCATCGGCAAGTATTGCCAATCTTGCGATGTCACTAAAATCTTTAAACTTTTCCGCATCGCGGTCAACCTCGTTCAACGAATCAGGAAATTCGATAACTGTTTTTTTGCTAACTGAATCTTCTTGCCTGTCACAGGAATTTTTGCACATATTTCTGAACCAGTCCTTTATTATAATTACCATTTCCGGAATTCGAGGCCTACAATTTGGGCTAAAGGGGATTTGCCTGAAAACGCACAAAATCTCCGCAATTGCTATTATTATCGGCACCTCAATCGAAAAAGATTAAAAATTAGGCTTGCCTTCCAACCGGACCAAATGTACTATTAAAATGATCAATGGAACTGGTTTTCGTAAAAGAACAGGCTTACCTGTTCGACAAGCAAGGATGCTGACTCATAACAGATATTGATGAAATCATGGTGCGCGGCAACACATGTTATAATGCCGGCCATATCGAACAGGCCTTCGATATATACAAACAGGTAATCCGAAGAGAACCGGAAAACCCCTGGGCTTTGCACGCTCTCGGTAAGATCGCCTTCGGCAAAAACAAACCAACGCAAGCTGAAACTCTCATAAAGCAAGCCATCTCTCGCGACCCGAACATACCGCAGTTCCACAACACACTCGGGATCGTACTGGAAGAACTCGGCGACATTGAAAACGCCCTGAAATCCTATAAAATAGCTGCGTCGATGAAACCGGATTACTTCGAGGCTTTCCACAATATTGCTATCGCTCTAATTTCCGTCAATCAATTCCCGGATGCCGAAAAAAACTGCCGCATTGCCATAAAGATCGCTCCCGATTTCGCCATCGCACACAATACCCTGGGTTACTGCCTCGAACAACAGAACAAGTGCGATCAGGCAATCGAAAGCTACAAAACAGCCATAAGCCTCCAACCGGCCTTCTGCGAACCGTATAACCATATCGGCGTAATTCTAAACGACAAGGGCCAAACTGATTCAGCGATAGAATACTTCGATAAAGCACTGCAAATAGACCCGCACTACGCCGAAGCATCGAACAATCTGGGCATCGCACTGGCATCGCAAAACAAAAGACGGCAGGCAATCGAATGCTTTATCGCGGCAATAAAAACAAACCCGCAAATGCACCGGGCATACTTCAACCTGGCAGACGCCTACTCCGCCTTAGGCATGATCTCCGAAGCGGTAGACCTCTACCGAAAATGCATACGGATAAATCCCGATTACCCGCAGGCTTACAGCAACCTCGGAATTATTTTAAACAACTCCGGTCAGAAAAAACAGGCAATCGAAGAATACGAAAAGGCAATCCGCCTGAAACCTGATTTCTGCGGCGCACTGACGAACATTTCAATCGCCGAAACCCAGACCGGCCAACTTAATGACGCTCTTGAACACGCAAAAAAAGCGATTGACATTTCTCCCGAAATACCCGAATACCACTACAATCTGGCAAACACCCTGAAAACAATGGGCAATTGCCCGGCAGCGATCAAAAGTTACGACCGTGCAATATCGCTAAAACCGGATTACCCCGATGCGATATGGAACAGGGCAATCACCCTGCTGCTGAACGGAAACCTGCAGGAAGGCTTTGAGCAATACAAAAAACGACGTGACAGCCGGCTGGAAATCGCCACTTACCCATACAAATTTGACAAACCCCTATACGAGGGCGGTTCTTTGGAAGGCAAACGCCTCCTGGTCCACTGGGAACAGGGTCTCGGCGACAGCATACAATTCGTCAGGTTCCTGCCGCTTTTGAAAAAACTAGGCGGATATATAATCTACGAAGAACGAAATGCACTGACAGACATCTTTAAAAACATAGAGGGCATCGACGAAATCATAACACATCGGCCCGGTGTAAAACCAGAAGCAGATTTTGACCTGTACGCACCGCTGATAGACCTGCCGGCTATACTGAACACAACTATAGATTCACTTGGCGCCGATGTGCCCTACATCAAACCCGACAAACGGAAAACCGATTACTGGAAAGAAAGACTTACCACTGCCGACTTGAAAGCAGGCATAGTCTGGGCGGGCAAACCAAAACACGGCAACGACCACAACCGCTCATGCTCGCTTACCGACTTTGCCCCGCTCGCCTCCATCGAAGGGCTTAAAATATACAGCCTCCAAAAAGGCCAAGCCGCCGCACAGATCGAGCAATACAAAGACCGGATCGCAGTCGAAAACCTCGGCGACGAATTTGACTACTTCAGTGACACCGCTGCCGCGATAGCCAACCTTGATCTGATAATCTCCGTAGACACCTCCGTCCTGCACCTTGCCGGTGCAATGGGCAAAAAAACCTTCGCGATAATACCCTACCACCCGGACTGGAGGTGGTTGCTCAATACAGACAAATCGCCCTGGTATCCGACAATGAAAATCTTCAGACAAAAAAAATGGGGCCAATGGAACGACGTCTTTGAAAATGTCTGCGATGAAATTAATCAGATCAAAAACACCATAACCCCGGAGAACCCAGAATGATTCCCGTAATAATCCCATTTTTCGGAAGCATCGACCAATTTAATAAATGCAAACAGCATCTCGACGACCAGACTGTAGAAGTAGAAATTTTCGTACGTGACAACAACAAAGAAAATATCTATTTCACCGCGGCGATCAACGAAGGAATCGGCAATTACCTCGACTCTGACTGCAAGTACATGATAATACTCAACCAGGACATGTACCTTGAGCCAAACGCCGTTGAGGAAATGATAAAATTCATGGACAGCCACCCCGAATGCGGCATCGCAATGCCGCTCCAGCTAAGCAGCCAAAACCCCGGGGTTGTCACCTGCGCAGGCGGAACACAGGCATTCCCGCACGGCGTACACTTGCACGGCGATATCGCCGACTTTGCCGAAGACAAAATGATACACTGGGCAAACGGTGCGTGCATGATACTCAGAAAGGAAACAATTCGCCAGATCGGACTGATGGACGAAAACTTCATGCTCATCGGCAGCGACAGCGACTACTGCTTTACCGCAAGGGCCAGAGGCTGGCAAATATGGGCAATTGCCGCCGCTAAAGGCATACACGACCACGGACTGACAAGCAAAACAAGCGATCCGACAATAGAATCGATAAAACTGCACGACATGTACTATTTCGGAATGAAATGGCTAAACGGCGGCCTCTACCGCGACCTCGCCGACAACGGACACGATCAAACACCGCAAGAAGTGGATAAAATAATGAACCAATTGAAAAATGCAATCCCAAATGAATAAATTGCCTCGACCAAACGCCGAATCCTTAGCATTTTGACGACATTGTTTTTAAAAATCACTTGCCATATTTCTGGAATATTGTAGAATTATTGAAGTATATTATAGGACACAAATACAAGAGAGTTCACGGATGAGCCTCACTAATACCGTGCAGCTTACGGGGACGGAGTCTAAGTGCTTAACCCTCCGCTAATACCTGTTATCCTGCACCCACTGCCAAGGCTAATTCCCCTGCGACTAATCCGTATTTGAGCTTTCAAAAAAGGAGTAATATAATGAAAGTCGCAATCCTCGCCGGCGGATATGGAAGTCGTCTTCAGGAAGTAACCACCACTCGACCTAAACCGATGGTTGAAATTGGCGGCAAGCCGATCTTGTGGCATATCATGAATATATATTCGGCTTACGGTTTCAATGATTTCACGCTGGCACTGGGATACATGGGAGAATTCATCAAGGATTATTTCCTGAATTTCTATGCCCTAAACAACGACCTGACTGTCGACCTTGCCGGCGGAAAGAGCGAGATCCATCAGGGCAGTTTGCCAAACTGGAAAGTAAACCTCGTTGACACAGGAACAAAGACCATGACAGGCGGACGTATTAAACGTCTTCAGCCCTGGCTGGGCAATGAAACCTTTATGGCAACTTATGGCGACGGACTCGCTGACATCCGAATCGACGAACTGCTCGCTTTTCATAAATCACACGGCAAAATTGCAACCCTTTCGGCCGTTCGCCCACCTGCCCGATTTGGAGGACTCAATATCGAAGGGGATCAGGTTCTCGAATTTGCCGAAAAACCCCAGAGCGGAGAGGGCTGGATCAACGGCGGCTTCCTTGTTCTCGAACCGGAAATTTTTGATTATATTGAAGGCGACCCGACCTCGTTTGAATTGCAGCCAATGCAAATACTCGCCTCTGAAGGTCAGTTGATGGCATATAAGCACGATGGATTTTTCCAGCCGATGGATACGATTCGTGAGCGAAATATTCTCGAAGATCTTTGGGCTTCAAATAAAGCGCCCTGGAAAGTATGGTAAAATTGAAACCCGATTTCTGGAAAGACAAATCCGTTCTTATTACGGGCCATACCGGCTTTAAGGGTGCCTGGCTTTCACTGTGGCTAGACAGCCTTGGCGCCAGGGTATGCGGATACGCTACAAAACCGCCGACAAAACCAAGCCTCTTTGAACTTGCCGCAGTCGACAACATTACAGAGTCAACCATTGCCGACATTAGAGATTACTCCCTGCTCGTAAAAGCTTTCAAAGCAAATGAACCTGAGATCGTTTTTCATCTTGCTGCCCAATCACTCGTCAGGCCATCTTACGACGACCCCGTCGAAACCTTTTCCACTAATTTAATGGGAACAGTCCACCTGCTTGAAGCTATTCGAAATTGCGAATCGGTCAAGTCTGTTGTCATCGTCACCAGCGATAAGTGCTATGAAAACAATCAGTGGGTTTGGGGGTACAGAGAAAACGATCCACTGGGAGGTTACGACCCATACTCATCGAGCAAAGCGTGTAAAGAGATTTTAACGGCCTCTTACCGGCGTTCATTCTTTAATCGCAAAACGTCACGGACCAACGGCACTTCAATTGCCTCGGCCCGAGCAGGCAACGTCATAGGAGGCGGTGACTGGGCGACGGACCGGCTTGTCCCGGACATGATTAAGGCAGCTATAGACGACCGTCCGGCTGTTATTCGCAATCCCCTTGCGACAAGACCCTGGCAGCACGTCCTTGAGCCTTTATGCGGATATATTACCCTAGCCGAATGTTTGTATGAAGATGAAAATGACGCGGATCAGGCATGGAATTTCGGACCGGACGAATCAAACGTACGCTCGGTTAATGATGTGTGCGACGGCATGGTAAAGCGACTGGAAAATGCCCCTCATTGGGAGCAGGACACTTCGGAAAACCCTCACGAAGCACATTTGCTAAAGCTCGATTCGGCAAAAGCCAGGCGCCAGATCGGCTGGAAAACTATTCTCAACTTTGAAGAGACACTGGACTGGACCGCGCAATGGTACCAGGGTTATATAGCAGGAAAAGACGGACGCGAATTAACTATGAATGATATAGATCGTTATCAAAAGCTAATTACTCAGCATCAAAAGGATATGGCCACATGAAATGCCGCGCTTGCAGCAAAGAACTGAATCATACATTTCTGGACCTTGGCGTTTCACCGCTTAGCAATAGTTACCTGACCGCCGAAAGGCTCGAAGCAATGGAACCCCATTACCCGTTAAAGGTAATGCTTTGCGATCACTGCTGGCTGGCCCAGCTTCCGGCGGTTACAACACCGGAAAATATTTTCAGTGACTATGCGTATTTCTCATCCTTTTCACAGTCATGGCTCAACCATGCCAGGCAATACGTCGAAATGATGACCTCGCGGTTCGGCTATAATGAAAACAGCAGCATTGTCGAAATTGCCAGCAATGACGGTTATTTGCTTCAATATTTCGCCGGTAAAAACATCCCGGTTCTGGGCATAGAACCGGCAGAGAACGTAGCAAAAGTTGCCGCAGAAAAAGGCATCGACACACTGGTTAAATTCTTCGGGGTTGAAACCGCCAGGCAACTGGCAACCGAAGGGAAAAAAGCTGATTTGCTTCTTGGCAACAATGTCCTTGCCCACGTCCCGGATTTGAACGATTTTATAGCGGGCATGAAAATATTGCTGAATGACGGCGGAGTCATTACGATGGAATTCCCGCACCTGGCCAGGCTGATGGAGGGCAATCAGTTTGACACGATTTACCACGAGCATTTCTCATACTTTTCATTTTTAAGCGTTGAGAAAGCCTTTGCACGTCATGAGATAACCCTCTTTGACGTCGAAGAACTTCCAACCCATGGCGGGTCTTTGAGGATTTACGGATGCCATAAAAACGACAGCAGCCGCCCGGTAAACGCAAGCGTTGACGAGTTAAGAAATCGCGAGTTGAGTGCCGGTTTTGATCGGCTTGAAACATACCAGGGGTTTGCAAAACAAGTTCAGGAGACCAAACGAAATCTCCTTGAGTTTCTTATCGAAGCAAAACGAAACAACAAAACCGTCGTCGGCTACGGCGCACCTGCAAAGGGAAACACCTTGCTGAACTATTGCGGCATAAGGAGTGACCTGCTTGATTACACGGTCGATCTTAGCCCTCACAAGCAGGGCCATTTTCTGCCCGGTACGCGAATCGCGATTTACTCACCCGAAAAAATATCCGAAACAAAACCGGATTATGTCCTGATTCTGCCGTGGAACCTGAAAGATGAAATTTGCAGTCAGATGGCTCAAATCGCCGATTGGGGCGGACGTTTCGTTGTCGCTATTCCGAACATCGAGGTCATTTGATGAAATTCACGGAAACACCGCTTAAATGTGCTTATGTCATCGACCCGGAAACCATCGAAGATGAACGCGGCTTTTTCGCAAGAAGCTGGTGTAAGCGTCAGTTCGAGGCTCACGGTCTGAACCCGAATCTCGCGCAATGCAACATCTCTTTCAACAAAAAGAAAGGCACTCTGCGAGGCATGCACTACCAAACCACGCCCCACGAAGAAGCAAAACTCGTACGATGTACAATGGGGTCACTGTTTGATGTCATCATCGATCTAAGGGAAGATTCCCAAACTTTCAAGAAATGGTTTTCAGTGGAACTAACTTCGCAAAACAGGAAAATGCTCTACGTCCCGGAAGGTTTCGCCCACGGATTCCAGACTCTCGAAGACAACACGGAAGTATTCTACCAGATGTCAGAATTTTATCACCCCGAGTGCGCCAATGGTGTCCGATACGACGACAATGCATTTGGGATAAAGTGGCCGGTTTCCAATCCGTCTTTATCCGCCAAAGATTCAGATTTTAAGGACTTTGATTTATGAACATTCTCCTGACAGGTTCGACGGGATTCATAGGCTCACAAGTTGCAAGACAGCTCCTTGAAAAAGGATACACGGTGCGTTCGCATTTCAGGTCCGATGAACATCTATATAGAATATCTGACATTCAAGACAGGCTGCAACTCGTCAAGGGGGACCTTTTTAATTCGACCGAACTCGAACTGGCGGAAATTTGCAGCGACATTGATATTTGCATTCATTGTGCATGGTATGCAGTGCCCGGGAAATATTTAAATGCCCCGGAAAACCTCAACTGCCTTCATGGAAGCATTCGTTTGTTTAACGAACTCAGCAAAGCCGGATGCAAGCGGTGTGTCGGCATCGGTACCTGCTTTGAGTACGATTTGAACTTCGGCTATCTCTCGGAAGCGACTGCCACCAAACCGGCATCGCTGTATGCAGCGGCCAAAATCTCCACCGCTCTTATCGGAGAGCAAATTTCTAATACCTGTAACATGTCATTTGCCTGGGCAAGGATGTTCTATCTCTACGGACCATACGAAGACGAAAGAAGATTGATCCCCTATGTCATTAATTCACTGTTACAGGGCAAACCGACGGACATAAGCAGTGGAACCCAGATACGGGACTACCTCCATGTCGAAGACGCTGCGTCTGCTATCACAGCTGTGGCCCAAAGCGATCTGACCGGGCCGGTTAACATCGGTTCCGCCGACCCAGTAAAAGTTTCTGAAATAGCCGAGTCACTTTCTAAAATCATCGGCAGACCGGAACTCCTAAACATTGGAGCCAGACAAACAAACCCCAATGACCCTCCATTCATTTGCGCCAATAACACAAAATTAAGAACCGGGACAGACTGGAAGCCTCTTTACGATATGGATACAGGACTCCGACAGACTATTGAATGGTGGAAGGAGCATCTGTCTAACCGATGACTTACGACACAAATACCAAAACTTCGCTATGCCCGGTATGCAGGCAAGGGCCGATGACAGAATTTTATTCACGTCAAAACGTCCCTGTTCATATGCACACCTTATTCAGTACTCAGAAAGACGCAACGGATATTGATCGGGGATCCATTGTCCTTGCCTTCTGCCAATTTTGCGGATTCGTTAGTAATATCGATTTTGACCTGTCCAAAATGCACTATGATTCCACTTACGACAACTCACAGACTTACTCGGAAACCTATGTGAAATACATGGATGAACTGGCAAATCAGCTCCTCTTTCAAAAGGGTATTCAGAATTCCACTATAGTTGAAGTAGGTTGCGGCAGTGGATTTTTTTTGCGAAAGCTGGTTGAAAATAAAAATGTCTCTAATACAGGAATTGGTTTTGACCCTGCCTATCACGGCCCAGAAACTGAACTTGATGGACGCCTCCGTTTTGAGCGTAAGTTCTACGACCAAAGATCTTCACATACAAAAGCCGATGTCGTTATCTGCCGCCATGTCATCGAGCATGTCCCTGATCCTTTTGAGCTTTTAATG
>JAIPFN010000141.1 GCA_021736615.1 Phycisphaerae bacterium
CTTGCCGAAACAGTCTTGTTTTATATCGCAATTATATTTTGCAACAGACTGCTTATGCGAAGACTGTATATTTCACGAAGAAAACTGGCTTTAAGAAAGATGGCAGAAAAAAAAGAGATTCAAAGCAGTCAGGCAGACAGTCCGGAAATGGTTCCGGCCAGCCTTAGAATAGAAGAAATTAATGACTCAATTTTGAATATTTCCAAACAAACCAAGCAGATCATTAATGTCATAAGCACTTTTGTTGTTGTAGTTGGAATATGGTGGATTTGGAAATCTACATTGCCCGCACTGGAAGCTTTTGAGCAGATTCAGATTGGACAGACTGTTGATAAAAGTGGCGTAACCACAATAATCACTCTTGGAAGTGCAATAAAATCTGTCATTGTGCTTATTCTTACTATTTTTACAGCAAAGAATATTCCCGGCCTGATGGAGATAACAATTCTTCAAAAATTGCGGTTCAACTCCGGAGCAAGATTCGCGTTTACGTCTTTGAGTAAATACTTGATCTTTGCGATTGGATTTATTTATTCATTCTCGGCTCTTGGTATTAAATGGGAAACTGTCCAATGGCTTGTCGCTGCAATCACTGTTGGCCTGGGTTTTGGCTTGCAGGAGATATTCGCGAATTTCGTCTCAGGATTGATGATCTTGTTCGAACAGCCGATCCGGGTTGGAGACTATGTTACAATTGGCGATATAAGCGGAGAAGTAACACAGATCAGAATCAGGGCAACAACAATTGTTAAATGGGACCGAAAGGAACTTCTCGTACCTAACAAGGAATTCATTACAGGCAGATTGATTAACTGGACACTGACAGATCAGATTTTAAGGCTGCAATTCGATGCAGGCATAGCATATGGCTCTGACATTAAAAAAGCAGAAGCACTATTGTATGAAATCGCTGCCAAGTGCAAGCAGGTTATACATGAAGACCCAAAGCCCCGAGTGATTTTCAAAGCCTTCGGTGCCAGTTCTCTCGACTTTGAACTTAGAGTTTATATAACAAATATCAAGGATTATCTGGATGTATGGCATTCGATAAATTGCGAAATTGATACAGTGTTTAGAAAGAATGGAATTGAAATAGCCTTCCCGCAGAGTGACCTGCATCTGAAATCAATTAACTTTGATCTGCCTTTTTCAGATAATAAAAAAAACCTGGAAAAAAACATTACAGATTTAGACATAGAAAAGCCGGACTAAAATAGCCTGCTCATTCTTCGGTTTCTAACCGTTGAATTTATTTAACATATCTGCGTTTGACAAACAATCCGTTAATAAAAAAGGCCGAGCTGAAATGCCCGGCCTTATGAAATTAATCATAACTGGAAACCGTAATTATTCTATAACCACACTACTGGAGATATTTTGAGAATGAATCGGGGTCAAAAATATCTTCAGAAATCTCGCGTTCCGTGTCCAGGTAAATCTTAAAAGTGGAAATATCTTTTTGCAATTTGCCGTCACCATGCTGTATCGCGGACTGCGAGTATGCTGTTTTGGCGATAAGCAATCCTCATGAAAGTCCGCAATCGCCAACAAAACCACCCGAAAAGGGCGGCGAAACACCACTTTCGCACTTTCAAACCTTTCACACTTTCAAACTTTCAAACTTTCACATTTTCACACTTTCACACTTTCACACTTTCACATTTTCACACTTTCACACTTTCACACTTTCACACTTTCACACTTTCACACTTTCGCACTTTCGCACTTTCACACTTTCGCACTTTCGCACTTTCGCACTTTCACACTTTCGCACTTTCACACTTGTCACCTGTCACTACTACCGTACGCTATGTCGCCGAACGACATTCTGGGTAAACATACACTATAGCCAGTGTATAACCTGCTAGTCAGATGCAAACGTAATGATATATAATACGAATTCTAAAAAAATAAGCATGCGTTAATGTCATTCCCGCGATGGCGCCGAATCCACGCTATTCGACACGACTGACATTCCACTCTTTGAACGGTTTAGCAAGATGCCCGAGAATTATTAAGAAAGCGTATGAGCATACAGGATTTATTAATTCTGTTAAATTTGCAATAATTAAATTTGCTATTGCCTGATATTGTTGTAAAATGAAATAAAGTACTGTTTAAATTTACTGTTAATGAAAGATCACAGGCGATTTTATTTTATATGAGAAGTTTACTTAGCAAACTTGATGCGCTGCGAATAGAATTTGGCATTCTATTGCTGTCACTGCTGTGCACATTCCTCGCCAAGTATCATCTCCTCGCCGCTTTTAAGCTTGAAAAGTACCACGAAACACTGCTTCACATTACCATCCCGGACCTGTTGTTCATCCTGATTTCGGTCCTGCTCATCTCGGTCCTTTACGCCATAAAGCCTTCAAAATGGTCCGTCCGCATCGCCATCATCGGTTCGTCGGCTATCGCCGCATGGTCGGTGCTCAATTACGTATGGCTCATCAAAAGCGGGGCACAACTTCAGCCCGGAATACTCCTGCTCTTTCTTAAAGACTTCCCCGAACTTTTGCCCCTGGTAATCAACCACATAATATCCGGTGGCCCTAAATTTGCCTTTATCATAGTTTCTGTGATCTTTGCGATCGCTTTTTTGAGTTGGAAACTTTTTCGCCCGGGCATAGTAATACAAATGCCGCGGCATTACATAAAAAGAATCGTCGCCCTGAGCCTGACGATAGTCGTACTCTTTGCTCTTTCCTTTACAGGCAAATCTCACGCTCAGAGCCTCAGCGTCGAAAGCCTTAGTTTTTCAAGTCACTGGTTCGCGATTTCCTCGGTATTTTCTACATTGGGTACAGATCGCACTGTTGCCGCCAACACAACAATCCCTAAAGCCGGCCAGCGAAACATCATCGCTCCAAAAGACCCCGCCGACAAACCCAACATAGTCGTCATCCTGCTCGAAAGCATCTCATCGACCGCAGCCAAATTGGACGACCCTTCAAAAACGGTAATGAAAAACCTCGCCGCTTTCGCCGAAAAAGGGGCACTGATAAACAGCACATACGTACCTGTCTCACACACGACAAAATCGATATGGGCAACGTTTACGGCAACGACTCCGGTAATCGACGCCGATTATATAGAGGCGGTACCTGTCGACGGTACTTACGAAACATTGCCCACTATCCTGGCACAGCATGGATACCGAAGCGCGTTTTTTGAAATGTCCAAGGGATCCTTCGAGTGTGGTCCGGGGCTAATGAAAAACATGGGGTTCGACTGGGCATGGTTTCGCGAAAACAAAGACGACAAATCCACCCACCTCGGATACATGTCCGGCGACGACTGCAAAATGATCCCCGATGCTGTCAAGTGGGCATCCGAAAGCGAAGCCCCTTTTCTGCTGACGGTGATAACATCGGTCACACATGACCCCTTCGATGTTCCAGCCTCGTTTGAAAAACCGGCAAAGACTTCTTATCAAAGGTATCTCCAGACTGTTCGTTATACCGACAAATTCATCGCCGACCTTTACGCCGCACTGAAGGAAAAGTCGCTTACAGACAATCTAATGCTATGCGTCATCGGCGACCATGGAACGGCTTTCCGCGAAAATAATATTACGTCCAGATGGCATCCCTATCAGGAAGTCATTCAGGTGCCATGGGTCATTCACTGGCCAGGCCACATAATCCCGCAAACAGTTAGTTCCCCCCGATCTCAGATGGATGTCACACCGACGCTGCTGTCGCTGATGGGCTTTGGTATAAAAGACGCAAATTTCGAAGGCATAAACGCTCTGAATAATACAGAGATCCGGCGACGATTTTACTTTTCTTCATGGTACGGCAATTCGCCTCTCGGATTTATCCAGAACAACAGGAAATATATTTTCTATCCGTCAACCGACAAAGTGTTCGCCTTCGACCTCGCCGCAGACCCAGCCGAGACAACACCTATTACAGTCAACGACGCCGTCGCAAATAAAATAAAGCAGCAGGTCCTTTCATGGCAGCATTACTCCAGAAGGGTCAAGATAGATAACAAGGCTCAAACCAGCCAACTCCTCTACAACAAATGGCAAACCTTCAGTGAAGGCACAAACGCCTGGGCAAACTACTTAGACAAAAATAAAAGTCTTTCCAAATCCCTGCGATAAAAAGCCCATTTAAAGGGTACGCAGGAATTCTACCAGATCTTTCTTTTCCTCTTCGGTTAGCTTTGTTGCTAATATAAGATTGAAAAATTCTACGGTATCTTCCAGCGTCAGCAGCCTGCCGTCGTGCAGATATGGCGGCGAATCCTTTATCCCTCTAAGCGGAAAGCTCTTGATAGGTCCGTCCATCGCCGCATATCTGCCGTTTATCATTTGCGGCTCAAAGAATCGCTCGGTTTTAAGATTATGCATCAGGTTGTCGGTATAGTATGGCGGCGTGTGGCAGGGGGCACATTTCCCTTTCCCGAAAAATATTTCCTGACCTCGCATCTCAGAAGCACTAGCTTTCTTGCTATCCAGTTTGCCGAAGACGTCAAGCTTTTCAGCAGGCGGAAAATCGAGCAGTGCCTGAAACTCTGCCATAAAATGAACTTGGCTTGCCCGCTCGAGAATATTAACCCCTTTCTTTGTTGCGATCACCGGATCACCGTCAAAGTACGCCGCCCGCTGCTCAAACTCCGTAAAATCCTCGACAGATTTAAGTGCCCGCTGCGAACCGAACAGCCGCTGGATGTTCACACCTCTAAGTGTCGGCGTATCCAATCGATGGCGGAATTTCTGCGGCCGAATATCGCCGACCAGGTGCGTCGGTGCAATGGTGTGTCCGTTGGAGTGGCAGTCGAAACACGTCACTCCTCTGCTTGGCTTTTCGCTGCGGCGGTCATGCGTCTGATTGAACTGCTGCTGCGGAAACGGCGTCAATAATAGCCTAAGCCCCTCAAGCTGTTTCGGGTTTAGTATCCCGTCGAACATTTCAAAGAAATTGTTGATCGTAACAAGCTCGCCCCCCGTAACATCGCCAAGATCAGGCCGCGTTGTCAAATAGATAGGCGCCGGATACTCCGGCAGAAAATGGTCCGGCAGGTCAAAGTCAAGATCAAAACGCGTAAGGTCGCGACCCTCGGCTTTGTTTATTTCATCTATTACAAATTGCGGAAAAAGCATCCCGCCCTGATCATGATTCGGGTGAGGCAGCGGCAAAAACCCTTTTGGAAACAGTTTGCTTTTACGAATTTGTTCCGGTGTCATCCCGGCCAGATCCTGCCACTTCATTTTGCCGCCCAGCTTAACCCGTACGCCCTCCTGAACAGCTTTACCCGATGACATTGAAACCCCTCTCGCCGGCTTATCCGAAAGATCGTATCTCTCCTCGAGCAGCTTCATTTGACGCTTCATAACATCAGATTTTTCGGACTTCATCCGCTTTATCGCCGAATCAAAATCCTCTGTCATTACCACCGGCGAATAGCTCGTTTCTTTCACGGCCATTTCTTTAGCCCAGCCGACAGACGCTGAAATTAACAATAGCCCCGCAATAACCTTTAGTCCTTCTCTCATTTTTTTCTCCCCTGATTTTGTATGTTTTTATGGAGCAATATCCGCCTGAACACCACCCCCATTTAGTTAATGAACTATAACACGGTAAGTTTCGGCATTTTTTCTGCGTGAAATCCGAAAAAAATAAAATAACTGTTTTGTACGCCCCAAAGATTAATACTATTAGCATTTATCGCAATTTTGCTGTAAAATTAGATCATCTGTAACACGTTAATTGAAGGTATGTAAATTGCTCGAAATTATATTATTTCTATCCTCTGTTTTCGTCGTCTCCATTTCGGGTGCAATGGCTCCCGGTCCGGTGACGGCAACGACGATCACTCTTGGTATCAGGCAAAAGTACGCGGGAACTTTCATGGCGATTGGCCACGGCATCATCGAAGTGCCGCTCTTTCTGTTGGTTGTCTTCGGGCTGGGCAATTTTCTAAACACCACGCCTGCAAAGATCGCAATAGGCCTCGCCGGCGGCCTGGTCCTGTTATGGATGGGGTATATGATGTTCAGGGACGCCCGAAACGCGAGCCTGCAGACTAGCGATAATGTTAAGTCCAAATCCCCCGTGCTCGCAGGAATAATCCTTTCAGCGAGCAATCCCTACTTCCTGATCTGGTGGATTACAGTAGGCATGGCACTTGCGACCGATGCGAGGGCATTCAACAAGCTCGTACTGGCACTGTTCATCATCGTCCACTGGTCAGTCGACCTCATATGGTTCCAGGCCCTGTCATTTGCCAGTAACAAAGGAGCCGAAATAATGACCGAAAAACACCTCAGAACAGTACTATCAATATGTGCATTCGCCCTGATAGCCTTCGGAATATACTTCATCTACGACGCAGCAAGAATTATATGGTAGCCGTTTTCTCCTCACGCTGTAATGCTTCTGACTTTCACACTTTCAAACTTTCACACTTTTTTCGTGCCATAATCTTTACGCTTGTAACCTGCCACCAGCTTGCGTCCCACTTTCACATCAAGATTCCAACCTGTCACTCGCTTGCGTCCCGATTTTACATCGGGGTTCGCACCTGTCACTCGTCACCAGAACCGTACGCTATGCCGGCGAGCGACATTGTCGCTATACATATACTATAGACATAGCAATCGTTTATAATTTTCGCGTATTAAAATTCAACCAGCTCCACAATTCAGCATCTTAAAACTTAAAACTTAAAACTTAAAACTTAACACTTAAAACATAAGCCCTAGTATAAAGGTATAATAGCTATCAAGAATTTAGTGTCTGTAATTTTTCGCCGATCAAAAAAAGCTCATAAATGCGCAAAAGTGATCAAAAAGCGCGCAAAAACGTGAAAAAATGAATTTTTTTGACGTTTTTTGAGCCGAATTTCCCCCCAAAAACCCCAAAAACCACAGGTGGGATATATCGACAATGTCCACAATACGGTTATTTCTTTGAAATCTATACTGGAATTATTTTTTGTAGGCCTCTGCCGGGTCGTATACTTTTTCAGCTACGATCTGCATATCTGTCGTAGATCCTTTGATTACTTCCCTATAAAAGCATGACTGGTATCCCACGTGGCACTGCCCCTGATCGACGCTCACCTTCAGGATCAAACAGTCCTGATCGCAGTCCACCAATACCTGCTCAACCTTCTGCACATGCCCGCTTTGCTCGCCTTTTTTCCATAACTTCTGGCGCGACCTGCTGAAAAATACCGCGTTTCCAGTCTCTAGAGTCAGTTTTAGTGCCTCCTCGTTCATATATGCCACCATCAATACGTCGCCGGTCTTTGCGTCCTGGCTGATAGCCGTTATCAAACCGTCAGAACCGAATTTTGGTGTAAATTTCAAACCTTCTTCAATTTCTTTACTTGCGCCCACTGAATAACTCCCTAAATGCGAAAACTGCTTTCCAGATTAAAAAATATTTAATATTTGCACGGTAATAAAATAACCTTTTGCACGTATAATTCCGATTACACTGATAATAAGTTTAAAGGTTGATGGGTACAAGTATTATTTGAGGAATTTGAGTTGCAGGCGGACACAATAAGCGAAAGAAAAAAGAAAATTCTGAATATTTTGCGAATTTCAGTCGCATTATTAGCCCTGATAGTCATCATTTTCATCTGTTACAGACAGAGAGACGATTTTAAGACGCTTTTTGCCAGTCTTCCGCCGAAAATTTTTATTGCCGGGATCCTGTTATTTGTACTGGCAAACATAATCATTTCGTTACGCTGGTATTTGCTGCTTGGATCACAGAATATCAAAGTTCCATTTAAGGCAGCAATGAAGGTTCACTTCCTGGGCCTGTTTTACAACAATATTATGGTCAGTTCCGTCGGCGGCGACATGCTCAGGGTGTGGTATATCGCAAAATATACCACAAAACGGCTTGAAGCCGGTCTCAGTGTCGTCGTTGACAGGCTCCTTGGGCTTTTTTCGTTGATATTAATGGCCCTGACTTTCTATTTCCTTTTTCCCGTCGATCTTCCTGCCGGCAAAGCCAAAGCTGGCCTGTGGGCCAGGATTTCCCCTTATTCGATGCAAATATCAATGGTTTTGGGCTTTATCGCACTTGCTATTGCGGTTATCCTTATCTACAAACCAACGCGAACTGTCATATTAAATGCTTTGCTGAAAATACTCTCGCATCGCCAGAGAGTTGCAAAGGCGATCGCTCTTTACTGCACAAAGCCCCTTACCCTGGCCATGTGTACTATACTGACCTTCTTTGCTCAAAGCCTGCCAATTATTGGATTCTGGATGATGGGAAAGGCAATGGATATTCCGATACCGGCTAAGTATTACTTTGTATTTTTCCCCATCAGCTGGGTTCTTGGGGCATTGCCGGTAAGCATTGGCGGCATAGGTGTTCTTGAGGGCGGTCTTGCCGGTCTTTTCGCGGTTTTACCCGGAGTGACGTTTAACCAGGGGCTTGCTTTGGCTTTATGTCAGAGATTTGTATTTATTCTGGGATCTATGCCGGGTGTTTGCATACATTTAACGGGCGCTCATTTACCTTCCGATAAAGAGGAGATTTTTATTGACTCTGACCTTGATTAGAAGTAAAATCCAACTGATGGTGGTTTATATCGTCTTTATACAAAAAAACAGGTCGTATTACGACATGAAAAAATTATAACATTCTTACCCATAAAGGATTATGGTGAAAATCCTCTGGGAAACCCGGTCATTTTCATATTCTGTATTTTGAATATGAGTTTCGGGTCGGCTTGGAAAATATCCGGTCATTCAGAGGAGCCGAAATTAAATATGCAGGCATTTAAAAATTTCAGAACATATTTCTTGCGCGGACTTGCTGCCTTGCTGCCGACGATCCTGACGATCTGGATCTTTGCACAGGGTTACTTGTTTGTAAAAGGCAACATCAGCGAGCACGTAAATAACGGCGTTGTCTGGGTTCTGACTTCCTCTTTTGACTGGTATCCGCCGGTCACCACCAAACAACTGGAAGAATATGCCATTAAACAGCAGCCCGACCTCAAATTAAATCCGACAGCACTTCAGCAAAAAATCCAGGAAGAAGAGATTATAGACGGTGCCCAGAAGGCTCTTGCCGCGAAATACTGGGTAAACGGCCCCGGGCAGATTACCGGCTTTATCATTGTATTTGTGGGTGTTTGTTTTTTGGGAGCTTTCCTTGCAAGTGTCGCGGGAAGGACCATCTGGCATACTCTCGAAAAAATGTTCACGAATGCTCCGTTTATCAAGCAGGTTTATCCATATATCAAGCAGGTTACCGACTTTATGCTGACAAAAAAGCAGTTGGCCTTCAGTAAGGTTGTGGCAGTTCAGTATCCCAGAAAGGGTGTCTGGTCGCTTGGACTTGTTACGGGAGCAGGTCTAAAAAAAATAGTGGGTAAGATTGAGAAAGAATTTTTGACAGTATTTGTCCCTAGTTCCCCTACACCTTTTACCGGTTATGTAATAATGACCCCGAAGGAAGATACGATTGAAGTTGAGATGACGGTTGAAGAAGCTTTGAGGTTTACCATAAGCGGTGGAGTTATTACACCTTCGGAACACGAAGCTTTTCAGGCTTTATCATCAAAAGAGGAGAACAAAGTAGATGATAATGACGTATAATGGATATTAACTAACGTGCGGTTTTTTTTAAGGAGATGCTTATGCTATTTACGATTACCGGTAGACATTTTGAGATTACAGATCAGATAAGGGCTCATGCTGAAGAGAAAACCGGAAAACTCCTCAAATACTATAACAGTATTAATCAGATCGAGGTAATCATCGAGGGTACTGGAGCGGATCAGGGTGTTGAGATCATTGTAGGTGCTGAGCACAGCAGTGTATTTGTTGCCAAAGAGTCTGGCGATGACATTTTGACATGTATCGACACGGCAGTACATAAATTGGAAAGGCAGTTGCGGAAAAAGAAAGAAAAGCAGCGTAACAATAAGCATATTACAGAAGCCCCGGAAGCAGAGATAGATTTATCCGAAGCAAGCTGACTATTTATATAAAGTCACTCTTGTCCAAAGATAAAGCTTTGGTCAGGAGTGGGTTCGACGGACAGCGGACAGCGTTCGACGGTGTTTGCAGATTCGGTACTGGAAACGGTTAGTTTTGCATGTTTTTTAGAGGTATATTTGGGACAGAGTGAAATGTAACCTGTTTTGGACAGCGATGTTGATTTATAAAATATATTTTGAGCCAATTTTTTGGGAGTAGAGCCAAAAATAGTAACTGCGTAACACTTTTTAGTTAATGAGTTACGTCAATATTTGAGATGATTTCAGTCAGTTTGAATAATTAAATCTAAAACCGGTTGGCCGGTCTGACAGTTTTAATAAGGTATTAGTAAACTTTTTGGAGTAATTATGAAATTTGCGGATTTTATTTGTTTTGATGCGGTAATCCCCCAGTTAAAGGCCACAGGTCGTGATGGTGCAATTGCAGAACTGGTTGCAGCTCTCGAAAAAAAAGGTAAGCTTGGGAAAGCTAAATGCAAAGACATTGTCGATGCTATAATAAAGCGTGAAAATGAGGCCAGCACTGGAATCGGCAAGGGCGTTGCTGTTCCCCATGTCAAGCATGGCGGCGTCGATAAAGTCGTAGCCTTAGTCGGTCTCAGCCGTGACGGAATTGATTTCTGTTCACTAGACAAGCAGCCGGTATATACTATAATTCTCCTGGTCAGTCCCTCCAGCGACCCGGACAAGCATCTTCGGGCAATGGAGAAGATTTTCAAGAACCTCCAGAAAGACGATTTCCGGAAATTTCTCAGGCAGGCGAGGACCGCAGAGGAGATTAAAGAAGCTATTGTTGATCACGACGTATAGAAACTCAAACTGACCTATTGGTCAGTTTGAGAATTACGAATTACGAATTGAAATTTCGCCCTTGCGGGCGAGGCTAATTAACAAAAAAGATTAGACCTGGTCTAAAACGATTTAATAATGCGTATTTGTATGAAATATAACAGAATTTAGATTTGGAATGAAAAGTGAAGGAAACAGGCGTGGGAACTTGCCAGGTTGACGTGGAAATTAAGAATGCGCAGGGACTGCACATGCGACCGGCTATGCAGTTTGTAGATGTTGCAAGCCGTTACAGTTCTGAGATTTGCGTCAGTAATGGCGAGACAGATGTTGACGCAAAGAGCATTATGCAGATGACAATGCTTGCTGCGACGTGTGGAACCATTCTAACCATTCGCGCAGAAGGTGAAGATGCCTCTTCTGCTTTGGAAGAACTCAGGGAGCTTGTAGAGGTAAAGATGTTCGATGAAAAGCCCAATGCGTAATTAACTCAAACTGACCTATTGGCCAGTTTGAGAATTATAAATTACGAATTACGAATTACGAATTGAGGTTTCGGCCTTGCGGCCGATACATTTTTAATGTTTTACGTCAATATTTGAGCTGGTTTCGGTCAGTTTGAGTTAATTGTAAAAGAATTATCTAATGGAAATTAAAAAAGGCATAGCAGTATCACCGGGTATTGCAATTTCAAAACCGATGGTGATCGACTCCAGGAATTACAGGATCCCCAGGAGGTCGATTCGTCCTTCTCAGCTTGATATTGAGATTGAGCGTGTCCATGAAGCCTTTGCCGCCGCTATCGAAGAGCTTACTGACCTTGAGACCGCCTCGGACATCCGCAAAAGAAATATCAAGGATATCTTTGCGGTTCACATTCGTATTCTTCGCGATAAAATTTACCGCAAAAAGATAACTGATTTTGTGTCTAGCGAGCTTGTTACCGCCGAATATGCAGTTTCAACCATACTTCGGGAAAGTGCGGTTCAGCTTGCATCTGTTAACGATCTTTACATCAGTCAGCGTGCCGCGGACATTTATGATATTGAGCGGCGTCTCCTGACTCAACTTGTCGGCAAGATAGAACAGGAGGTCGGCCATCTTGATAAGGAAGTGGTCATCATCGCCCATGATCTCAGCCCGACCCAGACTGCCGGTTTTGACAAGAATTTCGTAAAAGGCATGGCGACCGAGTCCGGCGGAAGAACAAGTCACACCGCTATAGTCGCACGCTGTCTTGCAATACCAGCGGTGGTTGCCCTTGACGACATGACGTCCTCGATCACTACCGAAAGCACCGTCATTATCGACGGTAACCGCGGGATTGTCATTGTCGACCCGGACGAAGAAACTCTTGCTCAGTACCAGCAGTACGCCGTGGATTTCGGCAGACTCGAAACGGAACTCGACACCCTCAGGGACAAACCTGCGATAACGAGGGACGGAGTTGCGATACAATTGTTCGGCAATATCGAATTTCCTTCAGAAGCGGTTTTTGTCAAGGACAAAGGCGGTCGCGGCATCGGTCTGTATCGCTCGGAATTTTTGTATCTTTACAGCGGTACCGAGCCGACCGAGCAGGACCACTATCAGGCGTACTCTGAGACAGTAAGACATTTTCAAGGTGAACCCATTGTCATCAGAACGATGGACCTCGGCGGTGATAAACTTCCGCATAACGCGAATATAGGCGTAGAGGCAAACCCGGTTCTTGGACTGCGTTCGATCAGGTACTGCCTGAAAAATTTGACTCTGTTCAAAACGCAGATCAGGGCAATTTTGCGGGCATCTGTTCTCGGCGATGTCAGAATCATGCTTCCGATGATCACAAACCTCCAGGAACTCAGGCAGGCTAAGATGATCATTCGCGACGTTATGGAAGATCTTGACGAATATGCCGTTGAGTATAATCCCTCGATCCAGGTTGGGATTATGATCGAAACGCCAAGTGCGGCTCTTATGGCATCGCTTTTCGCCAATGACTGCGATTTTTTCAGCATAGGAACCAACGACCTTATCCAGTATACCCTCGCCGTCGACAGGGGTAACGAAAGGGTTTCGTCTTTATATTCAGCAGCCGACCCTGCCGTCCTTCGACTTATCAGGGGAGTTGTTCACGACGCTCACAAGGGCAAGATCGGTCTGAGCGTTTGCGGAGAAGTGGCGTCGGAACCGGAGTTTACCATGCTTTTGCTCGGAATGGGCGTAAGAACACTGTCGCTTGCTCCGCCGATGATCCCGGAAGTAAAACAAGTCATTAGATCGGTGACCATCGACGAGTGCAACGAACTGGCCAGGAAAGTATCGACGATGGATTCGCAAAGACAGATCAAAAATTATCTCAGGGACACCGCGATAAAAATTCTGCCTGAAGCATATTGATTCAAACCGTCCTATCGGTCGGTTTGATAATTATAAATTACGAATTATGAATTACGAATTGAGGTTTCGGCCTTACGGCCGAGGCTATTATATTTAAATGGTAATATTCAAACGCAAACTTTAATTGTTAAATTTAAAATTGAAGGTACTTTAAGATTTCTCTCTCATCGTGAGACTTCTACGATGCTCCAGCGTGCTTTGGTGCGTCAGGGGATACCTTTACATTATTCGGAGGGCTTTAACCCGAGGCCCCGGATGTCGCTGCCTTTGCCAAGAAGCGTTGGGGTTGGTTCCGATGACGAGGTTTTATGCGCTTTGGTGGACCTGGGCGCCGATTACGATCTCGATGCTATCGGCGAAGGTCTTTGTCGGCAATTACCCGAACATTGCGTTGTTACGGAGGTGTCTGTTCGTCAAAAGAAGGTTACGTTACAACCGCGGTCGGCAGTCTATGTATTTTCGCTTAAGCCTTCTGCATTTACTGAAAACTTCAGGGCATGTTTTCAGACGCTGGAAAAAGCCTCCGGCGGAAAAACGCCCATTGTCGTAAACCGTCAGTCAGGAAAAAAACTTTCGCGTCAAGTGGATGTTTCTCCTTATGTTGACAGTCTGAAAATTGAAGATGAAACTGTTATGGTCAATTGTGCGATCACGCAGGGCGGGTCAATAAGGATCGAAGAGATAATGCAGCAGCTTGGCATTAGCGTCGAGGATCTTTCAGCACCAGTAAAAAGAGCCTCTGTTGATTGGTCCGATTGCTGACTTGTGCCGACTGACGATTTGTAATGAAAAAAATTATTGATTTAATAAGATCAAATATACAAAAGAAATGGACAAATAAAATGTCACAG
>JAIPFN010000142.1 GCA_021736615.1 Phycisphaerae bacterium
CAATATCATCGGCTTGCTCACTAAGGTAGCTTGCAACACGTCGGTAGATTACATGCTCGGCGATGTCTGTCTGTCCAACCCCAAAATCCATCTTAACGTCAATCAGTTCGACGGGCACACCGTGGGCTTTCAGGTAAGATCCCACTGCCAGAATGCCGGGAGGAGGAGAGAACGGAGGCATTGGCCCGATTGGGTAATACGGAGCGGCGATGAGCACGACTTTCTTCATAAGTTCACTTTCTGGATTTCTCGCCCGGCCACCATGACACCACTTTTTATTTTTTTACTAACCGTCATAATTACTCCCTATGCGTTAAAAGTATTGTAACCGTTCACGCTTTTTTCCTGTTAATCACTCCAAGCTCTCGTTTTTGACAGGACAACAGAATGATTATAAAATCTTCCTTCTTGATTTTTGCTCCTTTTTTAAAAAAGCAAAACACCCAAACCTGCCAAAAGTTGTAAGCCTGTGATCAAAAACACCCACTGGCATTTTTTAATCTATCTTTTATCCTGTCATCCTGTCAAAAAACTCCGTGAACGCTTACAAAGTATTTTATCTATTATAGCTTAAGCGATGCCGAACCTCAACAAAAACAATTAACCTTTACGGAACCCGTCTCTCCCCACTCCCAACATTATAAAAATCACCAATATCAGCAACCCCAGCATTGGCAAACTCCATAATCTTATCCACAACACTGGAATTAGCCCCCGCAACATTCTGACTTTCCCCAATATCCGCTTCCAAATCGTACAGCTCTGCAGGACCAATCTTTTCATTATTATACGCAATATGCAGTTTCCATTTACCCCAGCGCACCGCCTTCAGCGTGGTAGTCTTATAAAAATAGTGAACCTTATGTGGTGACACAGAACCTGGTTTCATACGGATCAAATCTTCAATATCTTTGCCGTCAATAATCCTGTCATCGGGCATCGTTCCTCCCGCGAGTTTCACAAATGTAGGCATAAGATCCATACTGGTAACCATCTCAGCATTGACACTGCCCGGTGGGATAATCCCCGGTGCTCTTATCACACAAGGGACACGGTAACCGCCGTCATACTGGCTGAGTTTACCACCGCGCAAGGGATAACCGGTACCCGCATTTTCGGAGCTACCCCAGTGACCGTTGTCGCTTAAAAAGATAACGATGGTATTATCATCCAGACCCCAATCACGAATTGAATCTAATACCATACCCGTATAGAAATCAAGTTCGCTGATAACATCGCCGTAAAGACCCCGCTTGGTTGTTCCTTTGAAATTTTTGGACGCATCAATTTTTTTGTGGGGCATTGTGTGTGCGATCCACATGAAAAAGGGTTTGTCTTTGTTCTTTTTCATCCATTCCAGAGCCTTGAGTGTGTAATCCCGTGTAACATGAGCCATGTCATCATACTTGCCCAGGCTGGTTTCATTTTCATAGAGGGGAAACCACCCCGGGTCGTTGCTGAATCGCGCCCCCCACCAGTAATCGAATCCCTGGTCGACAGGCTTATAGCCCTCGTCAATACCCAGGTGCCATTTACCAACCATGCCCGTGGCATAACCTGCCGCTTTTAATACTTCGGCTATGGTGATTTCTGAAGGATCAACATCTATGCCCCCGCTGCCGTTGAACAGGCCATTGAACCTGTTACCCTTGGTATTGTTTTTTCTTGCGACCCGGGCGGCATAGCTGCCCGTCATAAGCTGTGCACGACTGGGACCGCAGTATGTCTGGGCATAAAAGCTTGTAAACTTGAGACCCTCTTCTGCCATTTTATCAATGCGCGGGGTAGGGATGGCTATTTGATCTTTGGCCAGCCACTTGCCGTCATCCGGAGCTGTCCCCGAACCGAAGGTTCCAAGATCAGCATAGCCCTGATCGTCCGTAAAGATTATTACGAAATTGGGTTGGGAAAATATTTTTATTTCACCTAGTGATTGCTGCACCGAAGGCAGAATCAAAGTTCGTAGAGGACGGCCCGGACAGCTGATGTTCAGACGGATTTTATCTTTTAAAAGCTCCGAAGCCCCAACCAAACCGCCTGTCAAACTAAATTCACCCGAAGTATTTGACAGTGTCGACATGCCCGTGCCGGCAAGTTCTACGGTGCCCCCCTTGACACCCGCACCGCCGCGGTCAACTATTTTACCCGTGATAGAAACGCCCGTCGCTGCACCAAAGCAGACCCCGGTGCCGTTAGCCTGACTTAACACGACCAGCATTGCCAATGTGAGAAATACCTGTTTCAGTGCCCCGGCCGTCGTCGACTGCATGTCAATATCTTTGTCGCAGCGGCGAAGCAATAATGAAAACTTTTTTTTCGACATAAACTGATCTCCCGATTTAAATATACTTAACATTAAACTGACATTTCCCATATACAAAAATAATCATATTTACAAAACACGCAAACCAAACAGTAGCCCTAAGCGCAAGCGCCGGGCTGGTTAACGAGTATGAATGACTTTCATAATCCGCAAATAGCATGTCGCTCGCGCTCCACGCTGCTGTTTAATGGATACCGGATTTTGATATTATTGCGGCAGCATCCAGGCAAAACGCTCATCAATATAATACTCCATCATTTCACCTTGTTCAAGAATTACATACTTTACTTTTTCTTTAAGCTTTTCAAAGGTGAAAATATATTGCGTGCTCCCGGACCTGGTCCAGACTTTTTCAAAGTTATGACCTGCTTCTCTTAGTTTTCTTGTCGACCATGCTCTGATTTCGTCCAATAATTTATCCGGATGGAGCTTTGATTTTACCACCACATGAATATGATTAGTTCTGACATGCACGGCAAAAAGATGCCAGTTTTTTATCTGGCAGTGTTTTGATATTGTTTCAAGGACTATTTCACGTTGAGATTTTTCAAAACTGACTTCCGGGTATTTCATTATGCTGGATTTGTAATTGTGCAATTTCTGATCGTGACCAATGATTTTTTTTTTCGCCCTGATATTCAAAAACGCTACCACGCTCATCACCATGCAGCCGACTCCCATAGGTAGAAAACGTAAGAAAATAAGAAACCGGCTCATTATACATATCCAACTCCAAAAAAAACAATTACCCTCAACAAAACACGCAAACCAAACAGCAGCCCTAAGCGCAAGCGCCGGGCTAATAACCCCACAAAAACAATTAATCTTTCACAAATCTATCCGTACGCTGGCTAAACACGCTGTTCGTTTACCCACCATTCATTTCAAACCTCTGTTAATATTATACACCCATCCTGACCAACATCGATTCGATGGCTAAAAAAACATTCTTAACCATTCTATACAACCAGGAACACTAAACTATTTATTGGTAATTTAATAGGTGACTGTCCCCTATTACTCTATTACTATTGTCCCTATTTTATGGTGATACTTTTTACAGCAATTTTAGCCTGCCTTCTTATTCTTTTAATATATGAGTTGTTTTTTTTGCACTTATGGCATAAGTCAATGCTATGTGTAAACAATGAATCCTTTGAATAAGAAACATGTGCCTTTCGTAATTTTTTTACTTCTATATTTATAAACTTAAGTACTGTACTAAAAAAGAAATGCCCCGGTGAGTGGTGTCGTGGCTGAAAATTATGTGGCATTCTTATGTTCCTCATAAGGCGTCGTTCAGTAAGACTCAACTCGCTCATAATTCTATTTTTTATGGCTTTTTTTCCAAAACGATTTGTTGCTTTATTGTAAAACCTATCGTCACAATTCTCAGGTAATATTTTTCTCCCAAGACTTCTGCCTATCAAATCAGCGCGTATAAAATCAACAATATCATTGTCGTAATTTTCTAGCCATGTAACCACTGTCGAATTACTGTAGTTTGGGTTTCTCGCTAAATCCTTAATTATCTGTGTTACTTTACAGTCACATAGCAAAATATTTTCAATCGAATAGCATTTTGTCTCGACAATCTTGCGATGTCTATGTAACTTGGATGTTATATCCCTATAGTCACTGTCAATTGCAACGATATAATCTGGATTGTCTTTTAATAAGACCTCAAGATATTGATTTATTGGCTCACCGCCAACGGCTTTAAATTCAATGTAATCATGCTTTCCAAGTCTTTTTTCCGGAAAAATTCTCAACCAAAACATTACATCGTCCTGTCCCTCGACATATACTAAAATCTTTTTTCTATAAAACAATCCTTCATTCTTAATTCCGTTTGGACTTCGTACTAGATTTTTTTGGTTTTGTGTCATGTATAATGCCCTCCATATTTATTACTCTGTTAGAGTAATGTGAAACTATCTCAGGGGAATGTGTAGCTACGATAATTTGTGAGTTACTATTTAAAGCTAAAACAGCATCTATTAATTTTTGTTGCCATTCCAGATGTAGGGATAATTCAGGTTCGTCAGCAATGAAAATTGATGATTTACCTTCTTGAAGCAATGCTTCAAGAAGCTGTATCAATAATTGTTTTTCCCCCGAAGATAAATCATAAAGACTAATCTTCTCAGCTATTTGCCCATCAATTGTCTTTCGATGTACAGTGAGCTTGCTGCTTTCCGATTCCAAAGAAACATGTTTATTTTTCATGAACTCATGAACTGTACTCAAGAACTTAGATATTGGAAGTCGAATTTTTGCTCTATTTGATTCAAGAACTTCTAAAAGTTGATTCATATACAGACTTGACTCAGCTCTCACAAGATTAAGTAATGAATGTATATTTATGCCTCCCTCTTTAGTTTGCATGTTTTTTATGCAATCATTTATCATTACACAATAATTGTGTAGTTTTTTATCTTCTCCATGAATATCTAATTGTTCGAATGCTCTGCTAAGTCCTGATTCTAATTCTTCCACGTTAGTTTCCTCAAACTTGGTTTGTAGTTTTGGGAAGCTGCTAAATTTGTATTCCTCTAAAGAAGACAAGATGACATCTTGTTGGAATTTCTTTGTCTTTTCACTGGCAAGATTTTCAATTTTATATAGATATTCTGCGAGACGCTGAGTAAGAAAGTGTAGACGCTGGTCAATAATTGCTTTACGTTCAGAAACTTCATCCCTTGGTGATGATATTGGGACTTCTCTATATACAGATATCCATGAAATATCAACTAGGCTTTTTAAAACCCGTCTAAGTTTTGCCTCCTCTGGATTCAAAGGTAATAAATATTGCGATCCTGATAGTGCTCGTCTTTTTATTTTCATTCTAATGTCATCTGTGAGGCAATATTTTGAGGTACCTACTTGAAAAGTATATATGTTTTGGTCAAAAGGTAAGTTGACACTTCTAGTAATTTTAATTTGGCGTTTTTTCTTTGTTAAGGGATCTATTAATTGAATGCATATTTGATTGAATTTATGTCGACTTAGAATTTCAAAATCTGCATTTAATGCCCCAATCAATAGATTAATCAGAGTTGTTTTACCTGTACCGTTAGCACCAATTAAAATTGTTACATCGGGGTACATCTTCAATTCAATTTTAGAACGTCCCCAAAAGCCATTTACTTCTACTTCTTTTACTATCATAATTTCTCCTTGAAATGTATTGAAAAACTAAGGGGGCAGGCACTTTTCGATAAGATAGGCAGGTTGCAGTTCTGCGAAACTGCCCGGCCATTTAAATCTCTGCTTTGTGAACCCATTGACAAACTCCCAAAATCCTCAAAAACATTTAGTTAGTTCCAAATTCCAACTTGACCAGCGATCAGCAAAAAATCTAATTGTAATCGCTAAAATAAATAATACCCGAAAACCCCAAAACCCACAAGCAAAAACCACCTAACAATTAAAACTCTCTCTTTTTATAAAATCATTTCTCTTACCCCTCTCTTTTCCTCGTTTTTCTCTGTGGCAAAATAACCTCCAGAAACAAATCAGCCATAACAAAAGTAGCAAGCAAAATTCAAAAAAACACACAGGACAATCTTTAAAAAAAACTGTGTTAATCCGTGAAATCTGTGGCTAAAACTCATTCTTTTTTCCCTTAATCTTTTCCTTCAAGATCTTCATGTTTTGCCTTCAATATCTTCATGGTTAATTCCCACTACAAAGGTATAAAGGGTATCAAGAATTTATTTTCTATGAATTTTCGCCGACAAAAAAAGCACAAAAAGTGCGCAAAAGTGCGCAAAAAGCGCGCAAAAATGCGCAAAAATGCAAATTTTTGACGTTTTTTCAGCCTAATTTCCGGCCAAAAAGGCCAAAAACCATAGGTGGGAAATGTCCAGAATGTCCAGAATTGGCCATTTTTTCATCAAATATGTAAAATATTTGTAACTAATTATCCGCTCAGAAGTCTCTATTACAGCAGGATATTGAAGGCGAATTTGTAGACGCCGGATATATTTTATGCTTGACTTATCGGACTGAAAAGTTAAGATAAGTAGTATTCCGGATGTGCTTCGGCCTGTCTGTGTGGATGGGAAAAAGCGAAGCATTATAAGGTGATCAGACCGCTAATGACGGTCGTCATCGGTCATTGCGGAATGTTCCGCAAGCCTAGCAATAAGGAGTAGAATTATGGGAATCTTTAAACGTTTACAACGCATAACCCCCGGCAGGATAGAGACTTACCCCGACAAAGCCGAAACCCCCGAAACCCTTTTCCCCGTGCTAATCGACGAGATGCAGCAGCAATTAAAAGCCGCCACCTCCGCCGAAGCCAAGGCCACCGTCGCCCTCAAACAAGCGACTCGCGACCTTGAAAAGCACCTCGAAAAAGTAGACCGCTTCGGCAACGGCGCGTTACTCGCCATGAAAAAAGGCGACGAAGAAACCGCCAGAATGTCAGTAGAGGACCAGATAGAGGTAGAAAAAACCCTCGATATAGCCCAGAAAAACGTAGATTGCGCAACAGACTCACTAGACCACGCAACAGCAAGCCGAAAAAAAATCCAAACCCAGCTAGACGAACTCTCAGCAAAAAAAGATGAAATCCTAACCCGCGCCCGCGTCGCAAAAACGCAGCAGAAAATCCAGCGTACCGTAAGCGGCTCTATTGGCTCAACAGACAGCATTTTGGATGCTGTTGCGCGTTTGGAGTCCGGTGTCGAAGAGGCCGAGGCTCAGCTTGAGGTGCAGGCCAACCTTGCAGGGGATTACTCGGCTAGCCCTACGCTGGAACGCAAGCTCGACGAACTTAGCCACGAATCGGAGATCGAGAACCGGCTGAAGAAAATTCGCCAGGAAATCGTCTCTTAACGTCTAATAATAAGGATTTCGATCATGTCTATATTTGATAGAGTCAGACGGATTGCAAAGGCCAATGTCAATTGGCTTTTGGATGTAGTAGAACCCGCTCAAAATGAGCTGGACAATAAGATAAAAGAACTCGAAGAAACCATTTACGAAGGGCGCGAAAGCGCAGCATCGTATGGGGCGACTTTTCGTCGGCTGGAAAATGAGCTTGAGGCTTTGAAAAACCAGCTAGCCGGGCTAGTCGTAAAGGCGCACTCCGCGCTCAAAGCCGGTAACGAAGCGGCGGCACGTGCCGCGCTTACAGAAAAGGTAAAGCTCGCCGAGCGCATCGCCCAGATGGAACCGGGCGTCGAGAAGGGCCGCAAGAGCTACGAAATGCTGCGGGCCAATATTATAAAGCTTCAGGAACAGCTAAAGACTGCAAAGCTAAAACACGCAGACCTCGTCGCACGCAAGCGGGCTGCGGACGCTCAAAAGTCGTTCGACGAAAAGTTTGACAAGGCAACCTCACTGTCGCCGGACGGTGTTTCGTTCGACCGGCTGGAAGAGGATGTTCTGCAAAGTGAAGCGCAGGTCGAGATCAACCAGGAAATTCGCGGCGATAGTTTGAGCGAGTTAGAGATGGCCGAGCATAGCAGACAGATGCAGGTTGACTCTGAACTTGAGGCGCTGCGTGCTGAGCTTGAGGGTTAGTTGTTTTTGTGAGTGTGTAATAAACCATGAAGGCCATGAAGAACATGAAGAAAGGCTTATTATATGAAAAATAAAATATTATGGTTTGTTATTGGATTCGTTATATCCTGGCTGACCTGGTCGGTAGTAGCTTATGTTCGTCTTCGTCCCAGAGATTATACGCAGTCTTTGAAGGAATCTGAAGCAGCAACTGCTAAATGGCTGAAGAAGGGGCTTTGTCGTAAGCTTGGCGGTTTCGAGGTACTTGTGTCGTCGGATCCTTCTATTGCTTCTGCTACGATTTATCCTGCTGAACCAAATTTCAGTCCTATAGTCGGCATTCTTGATTTCAATGAGGATGGACAAATTGACGGTATTGTTGTCTCGGATATGAAATATACAATTAACGTTGATGATCACAATGGCGACGGATCTTTTGATTCTTACGGATATTCATTTGAAGATAATGGCAGCTCAATAAGTTATTCTGATAATAATATGGATGGGCTGTTTGATATGCAAATTCACTCAGGCCCTGAAGGTATGCAGTCAAAAATATATATTGATTCTCAATGGTATGATTTGATAATCAAAGACAAAGAAAGATTTATTAAGATCAACGGTAAACTTGTAAAGGTTAAAGCTGATAAAGACGTTTGGGAAATTGTCAAAGACTAGTTACAGCGTGGGCACGGCCCACCCTACAAAAATGGCAAGATGCCGAAAGTACGAATGTTGGAAAAGGAATTGTTATGATGGAACTTGTTGAAGCGGCGTTTTCGGCTCCTAACTTTGTGTTGTCGATTCTCTTGATCGTTGTGTTTTTGTATTGGCTGATGGTCATCTTCGGCGCTCTCGATGCTGATCTTTTTAATATCGAGTTTGACGCCGACGCCGATGTCGATATTGACATAGACGGTGATTATGATTTTGACGTTGACGGCGGTGATGTCGATGGTGATATTGACGGCGGCGGGTTTGGCCGCGGAGTGCTTGAGTTTTTCTATATCGGCGAAGTGCCGGTTATGATTCTTATCAGCATTTTAATCCTGTGTATGTGGGCTATCTCTGTTATAGCTAATTACAGGCTTAACCCGGCTGGTTCGCTGCTTTTGAGCTTGCCGATACTGGCCGGTAACCTGATTGTCAGTTTAATGGTATGTAAGGTGTTTATTATGCCGTTTAGAAAAATGTTTGCTTCACTTAATAAAGATGCTAACGCTTCCCGTCCGGTAATGGGCCGCATTTGCACGGTTGTAACTACTGAAGTTTCTCAAAAGATGGGTCAGGCGGAGATGCCGGCGAAAGGGGCTCCGATTTTAATTAATGTGGTGGCTGACGGTGAAAATGTTTTCCATAAGGGAGACGAAGCCGTGGTCATCGGAAAGAATGAAGGCAATGGGGTGTATACTATTGCACCGGTTGAATTTTCGTGAGTCGTGAGTCGTAAGTCGTAAGTCGGGACATTGATATGTCCAGCTTAAATTGAGAGTTTGATTTGAATATTAACGCACATAATATTTGTTTGGAGTAAGTGATCATGATTGAAAGTATGAATGGAATGTTGGCAGCTGGTTTGGAACTAACTGTTGGTAAGGTTGTTATTGCAGCGGTTATCTTTGGCATTGTGGGGATTTTTGCCTTACTGGTTAAGTGTTACCGCAAGGTTTCGCAGGGCGAGGCTTTGATCCGTAACGGTGCCGGCGGAACGAAGGTTGTATTTTCGGGTGTTATTGTCATCCCGATCCTTCATAAAGCCGAGTATATGGATGTTTCGGTAAAGCGTATTGAGATCGACCGGCATGGTTCACAGGGGCTTATCTGTAAGGATAACCTTCGTGCGGACATCAAGGTCGCGTTCTTTGTGCGTGTTAACAACACGATCGATGACGTTAAGAAAGTTGCACAGGCACTTGGATGCCGCAGGGCTTCGGATGAGCAGGCTCTTTATGATCTGTTTGACGCTAAGTTTTCCGAGGCTCTTAAGAGTGTCGGTAAGCGATTTGATTTTGCCGAGCTTTATGTTTCTCGTGTAGAATTTAAGGAACAGATTCTTGAGATCATCGGTACCGACCTTAACGGTTATGTGCTCGAAGACGCGGCGATTGACTACCTGGAACAGACGGACAAAAAACTGCTTAGCCCGGATAACATTCTCGATGCCGAGGGTATCAAGAAGATTACGATCCTGACCGCTGAACAGTACGAAATGGCTAACGAGCGTGAACGTGAAAAAGATATGACGATCACGAAGCAGAATGTTGAGGCGCAGGAGGCTATCCTGGAGCTTAACAAGCAGCTTGCCGAGGCACAAGCCAAGCAGAAACGCGAGATCGCGTCTATCGAGGCCCGCGAAGAGGCAGAGACCAAGAAAGTAGAGGCAGAAGAACGACTCAAATCCGAAAAGGCTCGTATCGCATCCGACGAAGAGATCGCGGTATCGGAAGAGAACAAGCTGCGTCAGATCATCGTGGCGGCGAAGAACAAGGAACGTACAGACAAAGTCGAGACAGAGCGTGTCGAGCGCGATCGCGGGCTGGAAGAAGTCGAGCGTCACAAGGTCGTCACTATCGCAGGCGTCGACAAGGACAAGGCTGTCGAAGATAAGAAGAAAGTTCTGCAGGATTCTATCCGCGAACGTGTGATGGTTGAAAAGACCGTCGTTCAGGAAGAGGAAAAGATCAAGGATACCCGCCAGTTCGCAGGCGCAGACCGTGAAAAACGCGTAGCGATCACCAAGGCCGAAGAAGTCGCAGAAGAAGCATTAGTCAAGGACATTAAGGCTGCCGAAGCTTCCAAGAAGAGTGCAGTGTTCTATGCCGAGCAGCAGCTTATCGAAGCAAAGGCCAACGAAGACGCATCTGTCAAGAACGCAGAGGCCAAGAAAAACCTTGCTGCTGCCGAAGTTAAGGAACATGCCGTAGCCGGTGTTGCCGAGGCGGAAGTTACAGAAGCCAAGGCCGGTGCACTCGAGAAACACGGTACTGCAGAGGCTAAGGTTATGGAGCTTAAGTATCACGCAGAGGCTGACGGAATTCGCGATAAGGCCGAAGCGATGAAGATATTTGATGGTGTCGGTAAGGACCATGAAGAGTTCAAGCTTAATCTTAACAAGCAGCTGCAAGTTGAACTTGCCGAGATCAATGTCCAGAAGGATATCGCAGAACAGCAGGCGATTATTGTTGGTGAGGCGCTTAAGAGCGCTCGCATCGATATTGTCGGCGGCGATAATAACTTCTTCAATCGTCTGGTTAACTCTATCACCACCGGTAAGACGATTGACCGTGTTGTCGAAAACAGCGAAGTGCTTGGCGATCTTAAGGGAACGCTTATCGGCGACAATCCCGAAGAAACGAAGAAGAATATCAGCAAGTTCGTTAAACAGTTCGGACTTGGCAGCGACGATGTTAAGAACCTCTCAGTTTCGGCTCTGATCATTAAACTTATGACCGATGCCGACGACAGCCAGAAGGGTATGCTTAAGGGTTTGCTCGAGACGGTCAAGAAGAGCGGAATCGCTTTTGAACCGGCTAGTGATTATGTTAAGATCTAGCCTTTAGCCGTTAGCCTTTAGCCTTTAGCTAAAAGATTTATCCGCGGATTACGCAGATTACGCGGATTTTAAAAAAAAAGATTTTAATAAAATGTTCCGTCCCTGGTTCGCCAGGGGCGGATAGTTTTGAAAGCTTCTAATGAATCAGGATGCTTTAATAAAACTTGTCTGCTGGATCGTGATTGTAGTTTGCGGTGTCTTAGCAATAAAACTTAAGTTTGGTTTGTCGGGTAAGTCACGAATGTTTTATGTGTCAAGTCTGTTCGTGTATTTAGTGCCAATGCCACTGGTAATTTTGTCAGAGTTTTATGATAGTAATTTACTCAAGCTAATTGCATGTTCCACGGGTATACTGGCGTTCTTCTTCGCCCGTTATATAGTTAACTATCTTCATGCCGGACAAAATGAACATTAACTCATTTTGTCTGGTTAAACCGTTTCTTCAGGAGAGAGTATTATGAAGAGTATGTTTGTTGTTTTGTTTGCGGTGTTTTCCTTTGTGTTTTGTAGTCAGGTGCAGGGTGAGTTTCTGCCTGTTGGGAAGGTCAATGTTGGTTCGCAAATTGGACTAAGTGATAAACTTATAGTTTGGGAAGGTGATGAGGGTGGCTTGTGGGGGTTTGACCGTTCGACACAAAAAGAGTTTATTATTGATATCCATGGTTTTATCGAAACATTTGATTTAAGTGGAAGTAATGTAGCTTTCATTAGTAATTCAACTTTATATATTTATGATCATGAAACACAGAGGAAATCTTTTGTTTCTTCTGCGATTGATGACTGTGCAATTGATGGTAAATTGGTAGTTTTTCGTGACAAGTACAAGATATGTTTGTACGATATTGAAAGTCAATCTAGACTCGAGTTGGGCGAAGCTACCGGCCCTCGGTATAGTGCACGTGTTGCAATTAGTGGTAATTTTGTTGTATGGACTGATATGGAATGGGTTGATCAGGGATGTATTTATTCTTATTATATTGACAGCCAAGTGAAAAAACATGTGGATTCTTTTTATTCTCCATGTTTGAGTCTTGATATGGATGGAGAAGTTTTTGCAATGCGGCACGGTTTTTCAGTGCTTATTATGAATCTCAGGACTAATGATGGGGTTGTTCATCAAGGTATTCTGCCGGTAAATACAAATGTTTCAGTTTCTGGTAATTTAGTAGTATTCAATTCTTATGAAAATATCATAAGTTACGATGTAAATACTTATAGTTCAGAAACTATTGCTGATGGGTCTTTCGAAAACGCTTCTGCTGTTATCAGCGGGAATATGGTTGTGTGGAAGGAAGATCGTGGATGGGGTTATGAGCCGATCTTTGGTGTTTATCTTGACTCTGGTAATGATGAGTGTAGTCGTGCTACAGAGGTTGTTAAAGGTGTTGCTTTGAATGGCTCTACTGTTGACGCTACGGGACTGGATATTACTAGCGGCAGTTTGAATGATCATAAGGATGTGTGGCATTATTTTGAGCCGGCGGTTAGTGGTAGTTATACGGTTAGCCTTTGCGGAAGTGGTTTCGATACGACTGTTGGAGTTTTTGCCGATTGTCATGGGCAGGAAGTTGCGTTTAATGATGATCTTTGCGGTATACAATCGCAGGTTTCGTTTAAGGCGAAAGCTGGTGTGCGTTACTTGATCCGGGTGGCCGGTTATGATGGTGATAGCGGTGAGTATACGGTTATGGTTACCGGTGGGGCTGCGTGTGTTAATCGGCCTGTCGCGGATATTAGCGGTGACTGTAAGGTTGATATGGCAGACCTTGCTATGGTTGCGGCGGGATGGCTTAGCTGCGGGCTGGATGATGAGAGTGCTTGTTGGGATTAGTGAACGCGTGTACTGAAGTACACCCTACGATACTAGTTGAGTTTAATTTAAATGGTCGAAAAAAGGGGACAGGTACAACCTGCCTTCGGCAGAACGATACCAGTCCCCCTGTGGAATTGTTAGTTTTGTTGGTTTAGTGAGGTTTTATCCCTGCGCTTGCGCTTCGGGTTTTTGTTTTTTAATTAAAAATAATCCGCGTAATCTGTGTAATCCGCGGATAAATAATTTTTTGAGAGAATGGTTGGATGGCTGATAACGATATTAAAAAAGATGTTTCGGTTGATGGTGGTGAGGTTCGGTTGGAGGGTGGGACGTATGAGGTTATTCGTAACCGGCTCCAGACGCATAGCACGGGTTTGCAGGATCAATTGGGTAAGCTTAATGTTGCGCGTAAGGATGTATTCGGGGCCGTTGAGAATAAGCTGGTTTCGAGCGAGCGAATCTCTACTGAAAATAACTGTGTTCCGCGCGATATGGTTCCTTTGGATCATCATTTCATTTTTGGGTACAACGTTTTTGTCGGGCTTCGCACCGAGACGGTTCTTTCCGATGTGTTTGCTGTCTATAAGTGGCAGGACGGGGTGTTTGTTCAGGATACTCTTTCGCTGATCGAAGATGAGCGGTTTCTCGCTGATTTTCAGAATCTTTACAAGTACTACAGGCTCAGCACGTTCGTTAAGTTCGCCGTTATCGGGCATCATCTGTTTATGGTGTTCCGCGTAGGCAAGACCGTTGCAGACATCAAAACGTTTAAGTGGCTTATCCGCGGCGAGAAACTTGAG
>JAIPFN010000143.1 GCA_021736615.1 Phycisphaerae bacterium
GCCTGGCCTTCATCTTTGCAAAAGGAGCAGCCCTAAGCTCGTCCAACTCTTCAAAAATCTTATCAACCTCAGCGACAGACTGTTCACCCGTTTCAAGGCTGTACGTATGATACTTGGAGTATCCGATCCGGGCGACCGCTTTGTTTCGCATCTTAACCAGACGCAGATAATCATCAATGACAGCATTGCCGACTTCCTTGCTGGCGAGCCATGCCTTTTTGTGCTCCTCGGAGTCCTTCGATGTTGTCATTATGCGATATATATCGGTCATCGTGGTTTCCTTACCGTCGATATGACCGCGATAGTTATTGTATTTTTCGGTAATGGAAGTACTCAGTTCAATGATGTCTTTGAGCAGTTGCGTGTCCATTTGACTGTTCTGGTACGCAAAATACAATTTGTCCATTTGACGTGCAAGACGATGGTCGCCGACATTGCCGGAATCTTTCATGCGCTTTAGAAATTCAAAATCGTCGCTACTCGTATATATGTCATTGATCGCAAGGCGGAGTTCTTTAAGCTTGTTGAAATGCTCCTTTGCACCGGTGATCTCGGCGGTGTACATCGTGCGGTTTGCCTCTGCCCGGAGCGGGTCAATGACGCTTACATGGCGATCAATAAACGCCTGCATCTGTTTTTCTTCTTTCGTAGCACAGCCTGCCGTCAGAGCGGCAATGGCAACAACTGAAACACATAAACGTAATAACTTCATATAATCACCTCTATCAAAAAAACAATAACTTACTTTAATTTAAAATGCCATTCTCCCCCAGCCTTTTTGCCCGCCGTCTAATTTCGGCAAACCAAGAATTTCGCGACCGAGCGAAACGTAGTATCGGTAATTTTCAAGCGGCACGCCGTTTGGTATTCGGTGGTCGATGCCAAATACAATCCCGCCGCCCTGCTGCATCATCGGCTGCATTTTGTATTCAAGTTCCTTGCGGATGTCTTCTTTGCTTTTAAACAAGACGAATTTATCTATGCCGCCGAGCATTGCCAGTTTATTTCCGTATTTCTTTCTCGCTTCGACAATATCCATTCCGGCGTTCGGCTCGAACGGGTGCATTACGTTAACCCCACAGTCCATAAAAGCATCGAGCAGCGGACGCATATCGCCGTCGCTGTCCTGGTTAAACAATTTAGTGCCATTGGCAGATAACAACTCCCAGACGGCGAGATAGTATGGCTTGAAGTATTCAATCACCTGACCGGGGCCGACCATTGGGCCTGCTTTTCCTGCCATGTCTTCGTGTGCAAAGAGTTGGTCGATAACGAGTTGGTCCGTAACACGCTGAAGACATTTGACGCAGGTGTCGGTGAGCGTGGAGTAGATGTCGTTTATCAGTTCCGGCCAGTCGAATAGAGCCAGGCAAGCGCGTTCTTCGCCCATCAGTTCCCGCAGGATGTCCCATGCACCGGGCATTTCGGCACGAACGACCCACCCTTGCTTCTGGAGTTCTATAGCCTTTCCAACTGCCTGCTGATCGATACGATCTTCGCTGAAAATGAAGTACTGTTTCAACTTTTGCCAGTCTTCGGGCTTACTTACGGGATAGTCCATCGGCAGAGGAAGCGTAGCTGTTTTTTTGCATAGTTTGGTTGTCCGCCCGAGATGATCTCTTTCGATACGATAGTCATCGTCCTCTTGAAGCACCTGTGTAGGCGGCGTACCGAAAGCACCAAGTGTCGCGCCGCAGTCAACGTATGGTACATAGTCCCAGTCAAAACCGACCATGTCAATTTCTTCCAGAGTAGCACCCTGGGCCTTCCATTCTTCAGGTAAACCAATAAGAGGCCCGAACAGTTCGCAGAACATCGGGCGGTCAAAATCACCAAAACTCATTAAATCAATATATTGCTGTCGATTCCACTTCATTACTACAAATCTTTCTTTTGTGAGATAATTATTTTGCTATCAATTTATTTAAATCTCCTACCAGCCCCATTACGCCCTGATAACTCATAAAGAGCGAGAAACAAGAAATGAAGGCAAGTGCGGCCCATTCTATGGGTTTGGGCCTATATTCTTTTTGTTTAATATGTCGGGCTGAAAGGTACATCAAACCCAGTAGTGCCATGGGCATAACAACCGAAATTCCGGCTTGTGACAATAGCAGCAGAAAAACCGGGCGGTTCATGAAAACGCCGAAAATGCTGACAATGGTCAACAAGGCCAGAATGATTCTTTTTGGGGATGATTGTGTGTTGCGCTTACGGCCTTTGAGGTCGTCTGTGAGCCAGGGAATTACCATCATGTTGGGCAAGTGCGAAGATGTTCCGGCTGCCATGATACCAATCGCAAATACAAACAATGCCAGCGGCCCGAAGAGGGGTTTTAGCATTGGTATCATTTCTTTGATGTGGTTCATTTTCTGGCCCTCCATGTAGAGGGTAGAAGTTGCCGTAATCATTACGGCGGCGCTTAGGATGAACATCATCGACGCACTGACCAATGCATCGCGTTTTTGTATTTTCCAGTCATCCATTGTCCAGCCGTGTTCTTTGACCTGACCGCTTCTGATAAGGAAAGCGAATACCGATACTGTTGTACCTACCATGCCGGCAAGGATAACCATCGCATTGTTGTCGCTGCCCTTGGCAACTGCGGGCATACTTGGCACAAAACCTTTGAGTACGATTTTGATGTCCGGGAAAAACCAGATCGCCGAGCCGATAAACGCTATCCCCATCAATGCGACCATGATGCTGAGCATCGCTTCAAAACGTTTTGTATTTCCGATGAGTATCAAACCATAGACGAAAATCGCCAGTGCTATTCCGGCGACCTTGCGATCAAGGTCATATTGCCACGCCTCTTTGAACCATACGATCAACACGTCGGCTAGCAGTCCGATCATTGCCATCAGTGCCGAAAGAATGATGATCGACAGTGCGCCCCAGAGAACCCATGCAAAAGCCGGATGGATGTGCTTGCAGTAGCCTTCCATTACTGTCATTCCCGTCGCCATTGTATACCGGCTGAAGAAATTTATCAGGTACCATGTTATCAGGCAACTTAACAGTACCGCCCAAAGCAGTTGGGTTCCATAGTTGGCACCTGCTTTGCTCATTGCTGTCAGGCTGCCTGTTCCGATGTTGTAACCGATAAGAAAAATACCGGGCATCAGTGAAGCCAGTACTCTCTTAAAGCTTGATTTATTTTTTCCTGAATCAGCTTGATCCATAGTATGCCCTTTCAATTCAGCTGAATAGCAATTATAGAGATATTCTACTAAAAAGCAATGGCATAAGTGCACTTTCTTTTATTGTGAGCTGGTTTATTTGGCGACACTTATAATATCGGCACCCTGCCTGACATTCGCAGTCAGCTGGAAGACAACAGCAAAGCATTACGCGGTGTATTCATCCAGCAGTTTGAGGAAGATTCGATAATTTTCCAGCGATACTGACGGCGGTGTCTGGTGGTCGACGCTTGGGATGAAGCCGCCTGACTTCATCAGCGGGACGAGTCTTTCGAATTCGGCTCGCATGGCCTGTTCGCCTTTGGTCATGACCATTTTGTCATAGTGGCCGACCATCACCAGGTTGGGGAACTGCTCGCGCAGTGCCATTCCGTCTACGCCCGCCTGTCGTTCGAGCGGCAGTACGCCGTCGACGCCGTTGTCGAGCAGCCACGGGACGAGCAGTGTTACGTCACCGTCTGTGTCTACTATCGTAACCATTTCCATTTCTTTGCAGCGGGCGATGAGCTTTTCGTAATACGGCGAGAGAAATTCGTCCATCAGCTGACGTGAAATCATCGGGCCGTTGTTGTAGGACATGTCTTCTGCGATTGTCATAAATACTGGGTTGCCGATCTTTGCGATCTGGTCCAAAATACCGAGGTTGAATTCAAGCAGGTCGCTGTTGATCTTGTGGAGAAGTTCTGGCTGGTCGTAAAAGGCCATCATCAAAATCGTAAAGCCCATCATTGTCCGCGGGAACCAGAAGAAACCTTCCAAAGTAATCCAGATGACGGCGTCGCCGGCCTCCTGTCGTTTGAGCCATGGGGTCATACCTTCTATGGCCGCACTGTGGTCGGGAAAGAGGTACTGTTTGTGCTTGAGGTAATCGTCCATGTTCTTTACAACGCCCTCGACATGGTGCTGGGAGGCTTCGATGGTCGCTTCGGTGGTTGAGAACCAGTACTGCTTGTAGGGGTCGAGGCCGAAATAATCGTGTATCTCGAAAATGTCCGTCATATCAGAATCCAAACCGTCCTTGTGCCAGCGGGCAACAGTTTCATCCCACCACATGGCCCATTCCCATTTGGGAAGACGGTCAACTTGCTGGAAGTTCATTAAAGCTCTAAAACGTTCTACATGATCCATGGAATAACCCTTTATTTATATACTATTTATTTCTGTTCTTAATGCTTTCATTTGCGACCGCCGTCGAATCTCCGTCCTGGCGGATGTTGAAGCGGTTGATGTCCGGAGCGGTTCCTACCCTTGGGCGAAGCTTGAGTGTTTCGATATGCTTAAAGTCAGGATCATCCATTTGACGGATCTCTTCGTGACCAAGGTACGGACAATTAGTATCGATCCATGCGATTAAGCGTCGCTGGCTTGCCGGGTCGATCTTTACATTATGATGCTTACCGCTGGTAGCGTTTTCAAGTAATTTGCTCTTGTACGAGAACACACTCATCGGAGCGAGGGTCTTTAGGGAACTCGAATCATTTGTGCCATATCCTTCAACAATGAAGGCACCAGCCAAACTGATCTTCTCCTTGTTACTTCCCCATCCGGTACTTCCAGAAACAAAGGTGAGATACGGTTCGGTGAACGGAGACTTATCGTTCTTGCGATGACCGGCCCGGCCCCTGAACTTATGGTCACTATCGCGGAAAGTCATGTCGAGTCTTTCGCGAGCCTTTGGATTCTTATCGCCCTGATGGCATGAACCGCAATTCTTGTCGAGAATCGGCTGGACGAAACGTGTGTAACCAATTGATTCACTGCCCCATGGCGGCGGAGTGATCTCAGCAGGCCCTTTCTTCTGGGCGATGCTTCGAACGGTCATGGACGGTACGTTGTCACGCTGTTCGTGGCAGCCGACACAACCTCTTACTTCGCCGGGCATAACACCGGTAAACGAACGCATGGTCTGAACGCAGCGATACTGATCGTCGAGCAGCTGGAAATAGAGAGCTTTACCGGCAGGGATTTTCACATTGATGGAACCGTCTTTTTCAACGGGGACGGTTCCGAGAATACGCTTGACTGTTTCCGGGTGATGCGGGGCAACTGCAGGTCCGTCGTGCTGGACGGTCTTTAGCCAGGTGCTGTAAGTCTTCGGGTCCATCTCGATAACACGCAGATAATTGACCAGTCCCTCTGGAATATCGGTCCCCTCCAAAACATTATTAGAGTACAGAATTCCCGGTTCGAGCGGCTTTTGGTCCTTACCGATGACCGGCCATTTTACCATATCCGGCTTGACACGCGGTTTGGGGCGGCTCTTTAACGGGATGGCGTGGAAGATATTCTTATTCCCGGCATAGAGCAATTCCATGTTTCCATAGACGTCCATCAAATAAAGATCAAACCGAAAACCGCCGTGTCCCTTCTTAGATGCGGAGACGAGGAAATACTCTTCGCTCAAAGGATACGGACTTTTGTAGGCACCGTAGTTGCCGGAGTTATGATATTCCACAGGAAGCTTCGGATCGCCTGGGCCGTCGCCAGATTCGGGCCAAGGCAAATGCTGAGTTACTTTGTAAAGGCCATCGGGGTAATTGCGTCCCTTGGACGGGTCGATGATTCCTATGCAACCGTTAAACCACTGGTGATGACCTACGCCGCAAAACATGATCTTCTCGCTGCCGGGAATCGGACGGGCCTCTGTTATATGGTCGGGCCATACGCTTTGATTGCCCCAGAAAACACTTGTACCGGTTCCGTCGGGATTTGTCGTCCAGAGGCTTTGAACACGCCACAGGGCCTTGTCGGTGTACTCCCAGCGCGTGTAGAGTACCTGGCCGTTATTCATCATCGCCGGCAGGAAGTCGGGTTCGTTGTTGCGGCTGATAATGTAGATATTTTTGCCGTCACCGTCACAGCGTGCAAGCACCGGTGAGGGTGTACTGGGCAAACAACGGACATATGTATTGCCGCGAGTCGTCGTAAAAATGATCTTTCCGTCCGGCGTGTACATTGGGTCGAGGTCATCATAGTCCCCGAAGGTCAACTGTTTGAATCCGGTTGTGTCGGCGTTGATCTCGTAAAGATGAAACGCGTTATCGTCTTTGGGCTTCATACAGAAGACGACCTTCTCACCGTCATACGAAAGTTCCGGCCGCCAGAAGAAACCTTTATCTTCACCGACTAGCTCGGTTACTTTTGAATCCGGGTCAAGGCCGTTGATGACGACCAGTCGGCCGGTACCGCTGACAAACTGGCCGGTGCGGTGCAGCGTTTCATGCTCCCAACTTGCGTAAAGATGTTCGTGTTTCCAGACTTCTCCCTTTGCGTGAGTGAAGTCGTTATCAATAGCCAGAATACGAGTAAAATCCAGTAGCGGATTGCTCAATGCGATGTCGCGCTTTATAGCTCTGAGCCTTAAGTATAAAGCTTTCGATTCTTTATCCGGCCCGGATTTGCGTTTCTCTATCTCGTCAAGTTCGGCGAGTTGCTTCGAGAAATCGAGCTTCGGATTCTGCATTTTTAGTCGAATCGCCATTTCGCGTGCGTAGACCAGCTCCTGTTCGACATCCTGCAAGTTGACCTCGCCGCCGGCCTGGAAAAGCCAATCGTCTTCAAGCGTAGAAGACTTAACTTGACCGCAATGAATAAGCAATAATGAGACAAGGGCTATGTATAACCTCTTCATCTTATTTCCTTTATTGAGATTAGCACAGCATGGGCATAGCCGCATAACATGAAATGCACATAAACTCACTATCCTTTATCAAATTAAATTGTTTGCCTACGTTGTACTGTAAATTTCTGATGAATCTGTCAATTTAAATCGGAGTCTTACTTAAGTGTACCCCACATTGCTCTTTGCATTTTAATCATATCTTCGTTGTTTGGCTGATGCTTAACACTAGACCATTTTGCCCACTCTTCATAAGTCCACAGTTTAGAGCGTTCATCACGCCATTTCCATGCTTCAACATGTCCGTCAGCCATAGAGACAGCCGTACCCTCACCGTGACGACAGGGAACCGGATCCCACCAGTTTTGTTGGTCGTTATTTTGTGTATAACCTGCAGCAGCATTCGAGCGGCCTTCGTCGATAAACACCATGCGGTCTGAAGGCATTTTAATATCAGACATTTTCTTACATGTCAGAGCCAGTGGCGCTCCACCAGTAATCTTGGCATTCATACCATCTGATATTGAATAATTTACATAGAAACCTTTGATACCCGCCGGGCAGACATAACTATCCATAGATTCAACATAAGGCCATAATTTCCCTTTCATAATAGCTTCTACGGGATCACTGCCTGGAGGATTTACCCAGTTAAAAGGAAACCCTACTGAGGCAACAACCAGTTCCTGATTATTCGCTTCGGCATACAGAATCCACCCTAAAGTCAACTGTCTTGCGTTGCTTGCGCAAACTACTTTTTTGGCGATATTTTTGGCAGCTTTAAGCCCCGGCATCAAAATAGCAAGCAGCAAAGCGATAATCGCGATAACGACGAGAAGTTCGATTAAAGTAAAACCTTTTTTCTTCATAATTAACGCCTTTTTTTAACGACAGGATACTGTCCAATTAAATCATAATAACAATTCCACACCAAGATAGCAAGCAAAAGCATAATAGCAACAATTAGTAAAGGCAAGTACTGACCAAAAGCTTTCACTAATGTCTTATGTTTGTACGTTTTGCCCCTTTTGTTACTTATATTGATCTGAAACTGTAGGTTCCTGATTTTATTTCAAATACTGATCTTTCGTTTTCCATTCGGAGGTATTTTACTCCGGCAGCATTGTTGATCGGGCGGCCGGTTTCGGTTATGTTTTTGCCCGGGATATAGACCGTTGCTGTTGTGTTTGCGGGAATAGTTATATTCCATTTGAAAGTGTCATTGTCAATCTTCCAGTCACTGGAGATTCGGCCCTGGATGGAGTCGTAGCGGCCCTTAGCCCAGGTGATGCCATCGCCGAATTCCGGCTTCATTATTATTTTCCTAAACCCGGGACCGTCTGTTTCTATGCCTAGCATGGATCGGAACATCCACTCGCTGCAGGCACCGTAGGCGTAGTGGTTGAAGGAGTTCATTCCTACGTCACCGAATCCGTCTTTCTTTGTGTAACTGTTCCAGCGTTCCCAGATGGTCGTTGCGCCCTGGTCGATGGAGTAGCCCCAGGACGGATAAGTTGTGTTCTGGATGAGACGGTATGCCAGGTCGCTGCGGCCTATCTCTGTGAGGGTCGGCAGGAGAATTGGTACACCTACGAAACCGACCGAGAGGTGGTAATCTTTGGCCTTGATACGTTCGACGAGATGAGCGGCGGCCTGAGTACGCTGCTTTTCTGTTAGCAGGTTATAGTACAGGGCCAGGCAATACCCGGTCTGGGAATTGCCTTCGATAGTGCCGTCCGGTTTTACGAAGTTCTTCTGGAAGTTTGCGCAGATGTCTTTGAATAATTTGTTGTATTTTGTAACATCATCTGTCTTTCCAAGTTCCTCTGCGATCTCGGCCATAAGGCTGGTGGTATAGCCGAAGTACGCCGCGGAGATAAGATCCTTTGGTGTATTTGAACCGACAGCGAGCCAGTCGCCAAAGCCTCCGCCATGGCCGTTTAGACCTATTTTACGGCAGGATTCGATGAATCTTGCCATTGCGTCATAATTGTCTTCGATTATTCTTCTGTCGCCGTAGACCTTGTAGATAGTCCAGGGGCAGATTACACCTGCGTCGGCCCATGCCGGCGAGCCGTGGCCGTGGAATACCGGTGCCTGCTGTCCGAATGTACCGGCGGCGTTCTGGGTATCCATCAGGTCCGTGATCCACTTTGTAAAGAATGCAGAGACGTCCTGGTTATAGCAGCCCGATCGAATGAAGACCTGTGTATCCCCTGTCCAGCCGAGGCGTTCGTCACGCTGGGGACAGTCGGTTGGTACTTCAAGATAATTTGAACGCTGGCCCCAGATTACATTGCTATAGAGTTGGTTTAGCATGGGGTTTGAGCATTCAAAGGAACTGGTCATCTTTGCATCCGAATGGATGACAATTCCGGTTATGGTTTCGGGGGTTGGTTTTTGAGTCAGGCCCGTTACCTGCACGTAGCGGTAGCCGTGGAAGGTAAAGTGCGGCTCGTAAATTTCTTCGCCGCCGCCTTTGAGTATGTAGTTATCGGCAGCCTGGGCGGAACGGAGGTTGTCGTCGTAGACGGTTCCGTCGGCATTGAGCATTTCGGCAAACTGCATATTTACTTTGTCGCCGCGATTGCCTTTTACTTTCAGACGTGCCCAGCCAGAGAAGTTCTGGCCAAGGTCGAATACGTATGTATCTGGTTTTGGTTCGGTGAGTTTGACTGTGGGCAATTCTTGTGTAGGTCGGACTGGTACGCCGGGGTATGCCTGGATAAGAGGATTGATGTCGGAGCCTGTGTTGACATCGGACCAGTTTTCATCGTCAAAGCCGGGTTTGTCCCAGCCCGGGATTTCTTTGCTAGCGTCGTAGGTTTCGCCTTCAAACATGTCCGACAGGATGATGGGGCCGAAAGAGGCTTTCCATGACGGATCGGAGACGATTATTTCGGTGGTGCCATCTGCATAGTCAATTTGGAGCTGGGTCAGCAGGCGTAATTTTTTGCCGTACCTGTTCTGACCGAGAATACTGATATTGCCGCGAAACCAGCCGTCGCCGAGGATCGCACCGATAGCGTTGGGGCCTTTGCTTAACATGGATGTTACATCGTATGTGCGGTAGTAGATGCGTTTGCGGTAGTCGGTCCAGCCGGGTGTAAAGTATTCGTTGCCTACACGTTTGCCGTTTAGGTGCATTTCGACGTGGCCCTGAGCAGTGACATATAAAGATGCACGGGAAATCTTCCTGGAGATATTAAAATCTTTTCTAAGATACGGAGACGGCAGGTATTTTTTAAACCTGGGTTTAGCTTTGGGGTCGTGTTTGAAATTGCGAACGGGCATTGTTGCAATATCTTCGGGTACAGCATCATACCCAATCCATTCAGCCTTCCAATCGGATTTTTCGAGCAGACCCATTGACCACATCGCAGGAGTACTCCACGAAGAGGCACTATCATCCTTATCCCATACCATGACTTTCCAGAAACACTGCATACGGGATGTCAGGTCATTGCCCTTGTAAGCAATCTGGATAGACTGATCCGAGATTATCTTGCCTGAATCCCATAGATCGCCGATGTTTTTGTCGAGCTTTTCGGGCGAACCGGCTACGAGAATCCGATAGGCAGTTTGTTTCTGACCGCGTATTTCGGATTCTAATTTCCAACTAAGACGCGGCTGGATTACATCAATACCTAATGGATTTTCCAGGTATTCACATCGCAGGTCTGCCGCCTTGATATTTTCTGCTGCTGATACGCCGGCGAACAGACATGCAAAAGCCAATGTAGTTATTACTAATAGTTTGTGTGATCTCTTCATATTGATTTCCTGTATAGTTCTTGCTCACGAACTATTAAATTACTGATTCTTCTTTGATAATATTCTCTTTCTTACGTGGTATTCGCTCCACTGGGTGTAGTCATCTTTGATCTTGTCCCACTCCTGGACCGTCATAAAGCCGTAACCGAACGGTTTGCGGGCATGGCTACCATTATTGGTATGCGGTAACAATTCGGCCGGTGGCTTGACCGGTTTGGCACGTTCGGGCATCTGGTTTCGCCAGTTATAGAAACGCCTGTCCATTTCCTTAACGACATCCGGGTTCTTATCCGCAATATCTGTAGTTTCGGCGGGGTCTTTTTCTATGTTATAAAGTCGCCATTTTGTTTCTTCGCCAAACTTTACTATCCGCCACTGTTTCCAGCGGGCCGCACGGGATGTATATGTATGCCAGAACAACGCCTTGTCCGGGTTGGGTTTCTCTTCGCCCAGCAGCAGCGGCAACAGGTTTTGGCCTTCGCACTGAGCCGGGAGTTTTGTTTTCGCAACAGCGGCAGCGGTCGCGTAAAAGTCCATAGTACTGGCCATACCTTTGTATTCTTTGCCGGCCGGCAATGTGCCGGGCATGATCACAATCGTAGGCATTCTAAAATTGCCTTCCCACTGCAAATTACACCGGTTTACCCCGCCTTTACCGCCGCGATAAGGCAGCGGCCTGTGATTGGCGTAAGGGTCTCCGCCGTTATCACTGCTGAACATTATAAGAGTATCTTCTGCGATACCCATATCGTCGAGCTTTTTGCGTATAAGTCCGATCTGGTCATCCAGTGCCAGCAATGTCGCGCGGAGGTATTGCCGGGGCGCATATTTTTCACCCGTATGTTCCGGGTAAAGCCGCTTTAGATATTTAAGGGGAACTTCAGTGTTTGGAATATGAACGGCAAGCGGCACAAAGTACATAAAGAACGGCTTATCCTTTTTACCATGTCTTTCAATAAAGTCCAGAACATACCCGCCTTCCGTCTCGGTCAGGTAGGAACCGTCAATACTTATATAAGACGCCCCGCCGCCAAAACCTTCCCTGCCTTCAACCCGTGGCGGGTGCATCCCGGCTTCCATGAATCCGCGGTCCAGGCAGCCCTGGTCCCATTTGCCGATATCCCATTTTTCCAGGCCGGAAATACCGGTCACGTAACCGGCGTCTCGAAGTGTTTCGGCAAGGGTGGGTTTATCGTCCGGGATCGGAATCCCGCGAGAGAGGTCAAATTTGCCAAACCGCTGAGTATACATTCCCATCATAAGCCCGGTACGGCTGGGACTGCAAGGGGCATTGATGGTAAAGGCATTGGAAAGCTTAACCCCGTCACGGGCCAGCGAATCAATATTTTCGGTTCCCGGGTCGGGACAACCAAACGCCCCTACATCGCCCAACGCCAAATCATCGACATAGATAATAAGGATATTCGGCCGTTTCTTGCCGGCTTTGGCAATATTTGCCCTGCTACAGGATGCCAAAAGCGATACACCCACAGAACCTGCCGCAACATGCCTTAAAAACTGACGTCTCGTAACCATCAAATATCCCTTTCAATACAAAATAAAATACACTTAGCAAACACTAAAACTATCCGAAAACGACCAGATAATCAAAGTAAAATTCGCTTAATCCTCACGAGCGAATCTGGCTTGCCACAGGGCTGCCAGTTCTTTAACTTTTTCCGGCATTTGTTCGGCGTGATCTGTTATCTCGGTTTTTTCACGAGTGAGGTTGTACAGGTGCCACTTGTTATCGCCACGTTTTTCACGGACGATCTTCCAGTCGCCTTTTATTATGGCATGAGTTCCCTGATGATTAAAATAATAGGCACGTTTTATATCCTGCCTGCCGCCAGTGATAACCGGAACCAAACTTGTCCCCTCGTTGGGGTCGATACGATTGCCATTAAAGTCAGCCGGATAAGACGCACCTGCCAATTCAATGCAGGTACTCAGGATGTCAACCATGTGCCCTCTCTGGCGAGTGATGCTGCCGCCGGAATGCTTTAAACCACCGGGCCAGTGCATAATACAGGGCACACACGCCCCGCCTTCATGTACATTAGCTTTGTATCGACGCAGGGGTGTGTTCTGGGCATTGGCCCAGTTACGGCCGACACTATGGAAGGTCAGAGGACCGCCGGTTTCAACATCCATATTGTCGCCGACGCTGATGGTCTTGCTATTGGCTTTGGCCCAGTCCAGGACATTGATAGCCGTACTCCAGGCATTGCCGCTGAGGTGTTCGCTGCAGGCCCCGTTGTCATTGGTAAAGATTATCAGGGTATCTTCCAGACTTGCGGTATCTTTCAGTGCCTTGACGATTCGGCCAATGGCCTGATCCATATGATCGACCATAGCGGCATAAACCGCCATATTTCGAATGCGCCAATCTTTGTGATCGACTGTTTCCCAATTCTCTACCACCGGTTCAGGAGCAGGCAGAGGCCATCGCTGCTTATCGATCAGGCCCATCTTGATCATTCGCTGATAGCGCTGATGTCGCAGAATCTGCCAGCCTGATCGATATCGTTTGAGGTATTTCTGAATCAGTTCTTCGCGGGCATGCAGCGGCCAGTGCGGTGCGGTAAAAGCGACGTATTGGAAAAATGGTTTTTCCGATTTTGCAAAACCATGAATTTGTTTAACCGCTTCATCGCCGATCTTTTCTGTATAGTAATAGTCCGGACTATCCGGTTCGACGGACTCGGTGTTGCGTGTCAGGCCCGGCGGGCACCAATAGGATCCGCCCCCAACGATAGTACCGTAATAAGAATCGAATCCACGCTGAATGGGACCGTTTTCAGTAGCGGTTCTGGACAAGTGCCACTTGCCGGCCATAGAGGTTTGATATCCCACCGTCTTAAGTAATTCGGCAATGGTAACCTGGCTGTTAGTAAGGCTATTGCTGTAACGTCCCGACATCAACGTAGCACGGGTGGGCCAGCAGCGGCCTGTACCGTAGAATTCAGTGAATCGCAAACCATTGTTTGCCAGCCCATCCAGGTTGGGAGTTTCAATCTCACCGCCATAACAGCCCATATCCGAAAAACCCATATCATCTGACATAATCAACAGGATATTCGGGCGTTTGCCCTTTGAGGCAACGCGGCCAACACTGGAACATCCCTGTGCATACAGCATA
>JAIPFN010000144.1 GCA_021736615.1 Phycisphaerae bacterium
GGCGACTTTCTGGTATTGCAGGCCGGGCGTACCCGATGGGATCATGGAGATTATCCATGGCGAAAGCATTACGGACAGGTATATCGCAATCAATGTATTGAATAGGATTGCCCACATTCTATAGAAGTCGGACTTTTTGTATGCAAGTGTTGCGCCGCCTGCGGCGAATAAAATTGATATCCAAAATGCCATATCTAAACTTACACCTTTCGCTTTGTGTTTTACCCGAGATTGGATGTTACTCTTCTGACTTCTTCGAGGGTTGTAAGGCCGGCGTAAACTTTTGCCAGTCCGTCGTCAATGAGCGTAGTTTTTCCTTTTTTATCGCCGAATTTCTTAAGCTCTCCGATCGAGATATTCGCTTCGGTAAGCAGGGACTTGATCTTTTCGTTTACGATCAGTACGTCGGTAATCGCCATTCTTCCGCGGTAGCCGGTTTGACCGCATTTGGCGCATTTTCCGGGTTGCATGATAACGGCAGGGTCGATTCCGCTGCTTTTGAATCGTTCGATCTGGCCTTCGGTCAGTTGAGCGGGCTCTTTGCAATTGTCGCAGAGTTTTCTTACCAGTCTTTGCGAGACGACCATGCTAAGTGCCGATGCGAGCAGCAGGGGTTTAACGCCGAGGTCCATGAGTCTTACCAGCGCCGACAGGTTGCTTGAACTGTGCAGTGTTGCCAGTACCAGGTGGCCGGTCTGTGAGGCCTGTAGTGCCATCGATGCTGTTTCGCTGTCTCGTATTTCGCCGACGGTTATTACGTCTGGGTCCTGGCGGAGTATGCTTCTAAGTGCGTTGGCAAAAGTGATGTCGGCTTTTACGTTTACTTCGATCTGGCTGGCTTCGGGGAGTACGTGTTCTATGGGGTCTTCGACGGTGATGACGTTTCTGGAATAGAAGTCCATCGTGCTTAGCATTGCGTATAGTGTGGTGGTTTTTCCGCTTCCGGTGGGGCCGCATACTATGATCATGCCGGAGGGCTGCTTAATGGCGTTTGCGACGGCCTGGTATTTTGCCTTTGCAAGACCGATGTCGCTGAGTTTAAGGATTCCGGTGCTTTGATCGAGGATACGGATAGAGAGTTTTTCGCCGCCGAGTACGCCGGAGCTCGCTACCCTGAACGAGACTTTTCCGTCTGTTACCCTTGCGACGAAGGCACCGTCCTGGGGTCTTCTCTTTTCGGAGATGTCCATTTTCGAGAGTGCCTTGATGCTGTTTACTATCGGGACGGATTTTTCGGTTTCTATTTCCTGGACTGTCTTAAGAAATCCGTCAACGCGGTATCTTACCGTGTGGAACCCGTCGGTTTTGGGGTCCATGAGGATGTCAGTGGCGCGGTCTTGTAGTGCATCAAGGATAATGTCTTCGAAGGCGTTTATTGTTTCTCTGTCGGCGTCGGCGTTTTTAGAGTCGTCGCTGGCGAAGAAATCTTTGCCAGCCGAATCAAGCAGCTGGATGAATCGCCTGCCGGAAGGACTGCGGCGGGGTTTCAATATTTTTCTGTTGAAGATTATTTTCGGGATGTCTGAGTAGTCGATCTCGCCGGCCTGGAGCCTTTTGACGATGTCCCTTACGAAAAGGACGAAGATGATAAACGGGGCGATGATCAGTCCGAAGGCGTTTGCGACGGGTTTGAAGCGGTCGGGGACGAGGGGGCCGTACTCGATCCGCTGGATGCAATGCATGCAATAGTATATCCAGGCGACGAGCAGGATCGATCTTATGGGACTAAAGTGCAAAGAAGATGCGTTGCCGCTGACCTGCTGCAATGCCGCCGGCAGGTCGCTGCTGATAACACTAAAAATATTTATAATGTTTCCAGTGAAGGTCATATTGCCTCTCTCTTATAACCACTGGTCATTCTAGGTCATTATCGATACAATTGCAAGTAAAATAATTTAATAATTCGCGTGCGATTTATTAAACCCTTTAAACAACAGCATTTCGGCAGTGTCGAATAGCGTGGATTCCCGCCTTCGCGGGAATGACATTGGCGCACATTTATATTTTAGGATCAGTATTAGAGTTCCATTGGAGTTGCAATCAGATGTCTCTTAAAGAAAAGAACCTCGCTTTAGCCTGTAGTCTTTGGTTAAAGCGAAGTTCTTATTTATAATGATTCGGACATACAGGTTTTAATTCATTAGTCCTTTTAATAGTGCTTCGTTAAGGCTTTTCCTGATTTCCAACATTCTTTCAGCCGGATTGTTCATGTATTTGGAACCCTCAAGCGACTGGATCTTACTGTCTGGCTCGATGATGAACTTTTTCTCGGCTTCGGTTTTTTTATCGGTCACAACATGGGGTGTCAGGAATATCAGCAGTTCGCTATTTCTAAGCGAAGTGTCCTCGTGGCTAAAAAGGGCACCCAATATAGGTATGTCTCCGAGCAGCGGCACTTTGCTTTTGATCTCGCTTTCGTTCTGGAAGAGTATTCCTCCGAGCATGATCGTTTCGCCGTTTGCAATTATCAGGTTAGTCGAAGTAACCATTCTGTTAATTACCGGCTGACTATTAACTAAATCGGCCGCCAGATCTGAAATCTCAAGTTCGATAGTTATATCAACATCCTTAGCCGGTGTGATGTTCGGCCTTACCTTAAGTGTTACGCCTACCGGTTCCGGACTGTAATTGTTTTGTATGGATCCGGTGGGGGACTGTTGGTTGGAACTTAGTAAGGAAATTTTCTTACCTTTAAAGAATATAGCTTCTTCGTTGTCCTTTGTCCAGAGGTTCGGCTGATTCAGGATTTTTGCGTTGACGGTCTTTGCCAGTAAATCTATTAGAGCATCAATATTTGTCCCAGCTGTAAGCGTTAAGCCCTTTGAAACCGCTTTTGAAAAGTCGAAATCTGCACTCAATCCATCGAAGGAGTTTAGTCCAATAGGTTTAAGTAAGTTCGGATTGCTTGAAAGCTGCACTCCAAGGCTAGTCATTGAAGAGTGGTCCACTTCTACGATGACGGCTTCTATCATGACTTGCATTTCCGGCTGGTCCAGTTCCATAACCATTTTTTCGATGTCTTCGTAATACTCCGGCGGGGCCAGGGCCAGGATGGCCTTGCTCCTGTGTACAGGAATGAATCTTATCTTGCCGATAAGATTGCTTAATGGCATTTCGGTATCATCTTCTCTTCCGCTGGTCCACCATGGTGTGATCTCGCCCGGATCGTTCTGATTTTCGGTATTGTTGCTGCTGGTGCCTGATGAGGAATTATCAGTGCTGTTAAAATCAGTTGCAGAGAGTCCCTGCTCTCTTCTCTTAAGCGTTGCACGCATTCCGCGTTCGGTGAGGATCGCGTTAAGCTGGTCGCACAGTTCTTCCGGGTCGGCGTAATTAAGTGTTATAACTCTTGGCACTTCTCCTTTTTCCTGGCTGTCGAGGTCTTTGACGAGAGATTCGATAACTGGATATGCTTCTGGGACCTTACTTATTACGAGGATTTTCTTTGTTCCGGGAACCGCCTGGAATGTGAGCAGTCCGTAAAGCGATCCGACGATCTTTTTCTTGCTGTCGGCTTCGTCTCCTCTGCCGAAGATCATTCTCATGAAACTCGAACTTGAGCTGCTATCTTCTTCGCTGAACAGAGTTGAAAGCAGTTCTACCATCTGAACGGGGTCGGAGTTATTGAGTGTAATAAGCAGGTACTGGTTTTCTTTGACGTCCATCGGGACGTCCCATTCTTTGATCTGTGCTTCGATTATAGCGAGTTTTTCCGGTGTAGCTACAACGCTGAGCTGCTTTAAAGCAGGGAAAGACATGACTTTGACTACGTCTTTTGGGTCGACTTTTTTGTACCTGGAACTGGAAGACCCACGGTTATAACTGTAGCTTGAGACATTGCCTGCCTCGCTCTCATATAGGCCTTCAAGATTTGTCTTGACCTCGTCGGGGTCTGCGTGTTTTAGTTTGAAGTCCTTGTGTTCGTAGATGTCCTCGACGGGCAGATCGATATCCATGATGAGTCTTTCGACGAACTTTCTGTTTTCTTCGCTTCCGAATACTACTATCTGTTTGGCGTCTTGCATTGCCTTTACTACAACAGAAGTTTTTAACTCCGAACCAGGCATACTGTCGAGAGCTTTTTCTACCAGTCTTTCAACTTCAGCAGGGTCAACATGAAGTATGGGAATAATTGTCTGTTCCTGCGGTGAGCTGTCCGCGACATCCAGTTTGTCTATCCAGACTTCGATCTTTTCCATGTCATCGGCTGATGCTCTTGCTATGATCCAGTTGTGTTTGGGTATCGGCAGCAGTACTATTGGAATCTCCCCGGCCTGGACGATTACCGATGTCGCCGGTGCTGAGGCACCACCTTTGGAAGCAGGTGACGGCTGGCTTGGGGGATGCGACGAGGAACGGGACGAGGAACGGGAGCTACCGCCTTTTGATTCCTGGAATACCAACTCGAATACCTGTACGATTTCAAGTGCGTCACCGTTTTTGATCTCGAATATTTTTTCGACAACCTGGTCGGATTCGGGGATGTCAAACTGGGCGATTGTCTGTTCGATTCGGAACAAATTTTCGACCGTGTCGATGACCGCAAGTGTGCTGGAACTTTCGTATGCTGTTACATGTCCATAGCTGGCCGTTAAAGGCGTAATTACGCTTACAAGCTTTGAAGGAGATGTGTGTTTGAGCCTGAAGTATTTTTCGACGAGCTGGGATTTATCTTTGATCCTAGCAATCGGTTCATCTGCCGTAAGTACAGGGACATATCCGAGCTTTGCTTCGGAGATGGGTTTGAGGTAGATCTTGTTATCGCTAATTTCGGCGATGATGCTTTTGTTACGCAGAGCGTCGAATATCAGGGTAAGCGCTTCGCTTCTGGGTACTTCCTTGTCAGCATAAATTGTGATCTTTACCCGCATTGCTTCGTCGGTAGGTATTATTACCTTGCCTGTCCAAGCGGCGAGTTTGGTGAGGATGTTCTTCATCTCAATGTTGTTGAGATTTATTGCAACAAAAGGATCGTTAGGGTCTTCAGCTTGCTTCGGATTTCGTACAGCGCCGCGACTGTCCATGTCTCGACTTCTATCCATGCCCTCTCTGTTTCGGTCCATGCCCATGCCTGCGGCTCGGTCCATGCCCCCACCCGTTCCTCTGCCTCTGCCTCTGCCTCGGTCCGTGCCTCTGCCTTTATCCATGTCAGTTGGCGGCGCATCGGTACTGTTAGCGTCTACGGGTTCATCAGTATCTTCCTTTTCCATGGCTGGCGAGGCATCGGGACTATTAGCGTCTACGGGCTTGTCAGCAGCATCTTTCTTTTCCGTGCTTGCCGGTGCATCTGGCGTCTTTTCCGGGGCAGGCGTTTTTTCGGCCTTAGCGGCGAGCGGGATAATTTCCATCTTCTGGAAATCTAAATCCCTTGTTGATATTGTCAGGCCCACAATGAGAACTGCAAAAATGATCACTAAACGTTTCACTTTACTCTCCTGTCTATACATAATAAATTAGAATACAATTTCTGGTTAATTATAAATTTTAAAAAACTAAATCTGACCGGCGATTTACAATTGGCCGCTTTTCATTCTCATTTCCATCTGATCGACGTACATTTGCTTTTGGCCGTCGGGCATTGCTTGCCATCTTTCTTTGCCCTCGGTTTTTTGCTCGTCGCTGAGCTTGTTCCATTGTTCAAGGAACCTGGCTTTAAGCTCCGGCGATATTTTTACTCCGATCCAGGCAAATTCGTCTTCTGTTACCGCATTAGCGGTTATTTGGGTATTTTGTGTTCCATGGTCATCTGACTCAACAGCTTTTGCCTGAACCACATGCGGGTCTTTGACGGGCTGCGGTTTTTCACGGATGGCGTAATTTGTCGGTGCTGAGATCGGGGAAAGCTTTGTCTCTTTACCGTTCCACAATACGGTCACTTCGGCAGAGGCAACCTTAACAATTTTTGCCTCTCCGATACTCTCGCCGGCTTTGTACCATTTGTTGTTTATCAAGGCTTCGTCGCCCATAATAGCTTCGACGCTTTTAACCGGGTTAGTCTTTGCCTGTGGCGAGGGGGCGAAAACACTTTTCTTTTTAAGGATTGCGACAGCACTGGCGAACTTTTCGTGGTATTTCTTTACTTCATCGTCGTCCATCTGACCGGCACTGACGGCTAAATCAATATTGCCGGAAATTTTGGCGGTTTCGGTTTTGGATATGACCACCTTTGCGCACGTAACGGCGGCAAGTGTCAGCGACATTACGATCAATGTCGCCGGCAAAAAACTCATCGAATTTTCATTTATCTTTACCATAATGCTTCCAGAAGTCCTAAACAGACTATTGAAATCCAACGTAAACTTTTACTGCCGCCTGTAGTGTATCTACCTGACGTTATCTCTATCTACCCATTCGGCCGCCTGGCCCTCTCGATCCTCTATCGCTGCCGCCTCTGGAACCGCCGCCTCCGGGACCGCCGCGTGATCTCATTCTTTCCTGCATCCTTGCTCTGTCTTCCGGCGACAAATTGTTCATGTATTCCTGCATACGTTTTTGACGTTCTTCGTCAGAAAACTGGGGCCTTCCCATTGGGCGGTTTTCTTCTACTCTTTCAGGCTGTTCTTGTTTGTTTTCCTTTTTGTCTTTTTTGTCTGATTTATCTTTATTGTTGTCATCGTTAGTCGGTTTTGGCGGTTCAGCAAGAATAACCATATCGAAAGGCTTTAGTTTTGATTCCGTTTCGTTCCAGAGGATAGTGACTTCGTTCGGCGTGATGCCGGTGATCTGGGCATCGCTTACCTTATCGCCGACCTTGTACCATTTATCGGATATGCAGACCTCGTCGCCTAATACCGCGGTCACCTGGGATATGGGGTTTTGCTTTTGCGCTACCGGAGGCATGAACAGATTCTTCTTTTTAAGGGCGTCAGTCGCCTCGGTATATTTTAACTGGTATTTCTTGATGTTTTCTTCACTGCGACCGGGTGAGTTAAGTGCCAGGGCAATGTTTTCAGGTATCTGATTCGAATTGATTACGAATGCAGAAACTTTTGCCCCGATCAAAAGCGCAAGTAAACCCGAAAGGTACAGCAGTGCCTTTGGTATGTGACGTTTTTTGTTTTTCAAGTTATCAATGTTCATTGTATTAGTTCCTTCATGTTACAATTTGTAACTTACGACTTATGGACTTTTATTTAATAAAAGTCGAAACCGTGATTGTCAGATCCATTTGACTTCTGTTCTTTGGATCACATTCTATTTTAAACTCTTCTATTCCCACGAACCATGGGTTTTCGTACAGGCTCGCTAACAGGTCCATTGCCTGGGCGAAAGTGCATTTTCCCTGGCAGTGAAGATTACGTTTTCTAAAGCCGCATTCATTTGTTTTGTTCGACATCGGCAGTAGATTTAAGTCTTTAAAGTTCACTTTGGCCTTTTTGAGTTGTTCCATGAACTTCTCCCGGAACTTTGCTCCCGGAATATCTTCTTTCGTCGGAGTCTCAAAAACCGGTACTATATTAAACAATCCGGCTTGTTTAAGCGTCAGCGACCCGTCGCTATTCGGCATTACGGAATTAAATTTTGTCTTAACGGCATTAAGTTCCTTGCTTGTTTTCGAGTATTCACTCAGCAGTATGTTCATACCGCCGGAAACGAGTATTATAGCCATTAGCACGGCGCCAATTTTGATCGTCTTCTTATCTTTTTCGCTAAGTTTGTTAGGTTTCATCTTGCCTATTTCCTGGTCCAGTTTTTATAGTGGAAGTTTATTCTAAAAGAATACTTCTTGTTCTTTTCGTCGAAGGTCGGTTTCTGTATTATTACTTCGCTAAAATCATTTTTGCTGCTGAGAAACTTTTGGACGTCTATGATTTGATCATAATTACTTGCATGCGATGCGATAGTGATTTTATCACCTTTTTTAAACGAGATAGAGTCGATCGTCATGCCGCCCGGAGCACCTTCGTTTATCAGCGTTGTCAGGTTGATAATATCCGGCCTTTGCGATGCGATAAGTTTTCTGATATTCTGTTGTTTGACGAGTTCGTCGATCTTGTCGTTTTGATATTTGGCCAGTTCCATTTTATTGATCTGGTTGAACGTAAAGAAAGTCGCCAGCAGCATGACGGCAAAAATCGCTGCCGCCCTGATAAGAGGCGCAGCCGCCGATGCTTTCTTTTTCTTTTTGTCGATGTTATACAACTCGCTGAACAAATCGAGCGGCGGGTTTTCCTCGTCCAGTGTCAGCAAGGCACATCCGATCGCTTCAAGGTACAGGCAGGTTTCCTCTTCGGTAAGGGGCGTCTCGGAGGCGATAGCATGCGGGTTTATCTCTGCGGCCTTTGCCGTTATTTGCACGTCGTTTAATCCGGCTGCGATTGTCTCGCTAAGAGTTTTCGAGTCGGAGAAAACGTAAAGCGCGGTTTTTTCTGCGGTGTCGAGGCCGAGCATGTCGAGCGTGTTTCTGAGGTCGTAAATAAACATCTCGCCGCACTTGCGGTCGATGTCGTTCAGGTCGTCGATCCCGATGTCCAGTCTTGCTGCGCCTGCGAGTTTACCGTCTTCGGATAGAAGAACCTGCGTGTCGGTCTTTCGCATATTCAGTATGATGTACTTTTGCTGCGGAATATCGAAAAGTGTATAGAAGGCTTTGACTATTGCCTGACTGTTGAGCACGATACCGGCTGCGCCGCATTTTTTGGCAAAATCCATTTCGCCGCTTAGCTGTGCGGACCGGCCGGCGGCAATCGTGATTTGGCATTTGTCGGCGACTACTTTGCCGCGTTGGTAGGCGATCTCCATTTGTCCGAGGGGGAGGGGGAGAATTGTTTCGGCCTGCATTCTGACAATCGAATCAAGCTGAGCGTCGGGGACCTGGGGTATCTCGATGCTGTAGAACGCTACTCCGGGCGGGTCGATTCCGAGGACCGTGCGCGTTTTTGACGGCGATAGACCGGCAAGGACTTCGCTTATATTCTCTGCCTGGCCGGTATGCTTAAAGAGCAGTTTTACACCGGCAGGAGTTTGCTCGATCTTAACGGTGCAGCATTTGCCGCCGGGCATTTTGGTAAACGCCGTCGCGGAAGTCATGTCGCTTATTATTTTGTTAGTACTCACAATTTTGCTCCCTGGCAGAAATAAATAATCTGTACGGGTGAAAGGTCACGGTCGACCACTGTTTCGGTTTGAACAATCGTATCGGTAAGATTTGCAGTGGCGGTACTTCGTATTGTGTAAATGCCTGATCGAAGGGATATCATGTCGATGGTGTCTTTCAGTATGTTTTTTTTAAGCGAAGATATTTCGGTAAGCTGCTCGAATGATTCAATGCCGTTAAGCTGCGATTGCCGATACGCGATTATATCGTTGACGACTTGTTCATTACCCGAAAACACCGTCAGAAGTACGACCTTCGAGGCGGTGTTGATGTTTATCTTTCCGGGAATGAAATTATTGTCCTTGACGCAGATTTTATCGATAAGCCCGAGAGCGGTCTGTAAGTCGAGAGTTTTTGGATTCGTGGAGTCGCTTGTCGCGCCTATCAGATCACCGAGTGTTTTAAAGCCGTTCTTTCGGGTATCTACGATCCATTTGGCCTGATCCTGGGTGATCTCGAGGTTCCGTACAAGCCTGTTTTCAGAAGCACTGTTTATATCCAATCTTTTATTGCCTTCCGGATCCTTGTTCGCCTCGCGCGAATAGCAGGTCAGGTAGTTTATCCAGCCTTCGTTGACCAGGACGTTTTCGTCGGCGGTCTCTGCAAAGGTGTCTTCACCTTGCCGTCCGTAGAAAAGCTCTTCGGTTACTCCCTTGACCCTGAGCAGTTCGCGTATGGTTCTCAGACCCTTGTTCCTTATCCGGTACGGATAGGGTATGTTCTGGTAGTACCCCTCTTCTGCCGAACCTGGCTTTAAATCGTCGTCCTTGTCACGCCAGTCGAGGATCGAGTTTGCGATTTCTTCTGTCATGTCGGGCAGATACATAAGTTTTTTCTGGTTAAGGGTATTGATGTTGAGTTTTCCGGCTTCGTCGATAACCTCGACAGAAAAAGTGCATCCGTTAAGTTCGACATTTTCGAGGTCCTCTGGGTTATCTGCCCACAGATCTCCGAGTGAGTCCGACTCGCGTTCGTCGTCGGTGAGAATCCCTATGGCCGTTTCCATCCCGGCCCTGCATGCCCACTTGCAGCGAAGTCTATCTCCGCCGGTGGCAGTTATCCGCGTATCCAGACGGCTTGTCTGGGCAACGACAGCCGTGATGACGGTAAGTATAACGAATATCCACAAAACCATCACCAGCGATGAACCGCCGCGAGATATTAAATTGTTATAATGTTTTTTTGTCATTTTATTTAACCGGCCTCTTGAGAGCTTGCGTCTTCGGACTCTTCTTCGCTTACGAGTTTTTCCTGTCCGGTTCTCGGAAAGTTTACAATGAACCTTTTCGTTTCAAATTTCGAATTATCGAGTGAGTCAATATCTTCCATGTCTTCCGCTTTCGCCGCAGTGAGCGTTACCTGTATCAGCGAAGGAAACCGTTCCATCTCTTCGGGCCACTCTTCGAGCCACTCATTGTCATCGTAGTAGATGATATTCACGTCGATGATGTTTTCGGCTATCACCGTAAGCATCCCGCCTTTGGTTTCTTCAACTTCTTCGACGCCTACTATCGGGCAAAGTCTTCTGCACAGCGTCGATCTGTTTTCTTCTCTTCTGACAAAATACTCAACTTCGTAAAGGTCTCCTTCGATGGCACTGGGCCTGGCTTTGGCAGGCGAGACTATTCGCATATTCAAACTCACCAAAGGTATGCCGTCCGGCCCTTCTATAGAGCCGATTACCTTCATATTAGTTTTAGTTCTGTCGCGGTACAGATTCGCCATATCCTTTCGCATCAGATCGGCTGCAAACCTGAGTTCTTCCGACAGAGTAATATTTTCATCAACCGACTTTCTTGCCGCGATAACCGTTTTCAGCGAGCTAACCGCGACCAAGGCGATAAACGCCCCTATGACCGTCGCGACGACAACTTCAACCAGTGTAAAGCCTTTTTTGTTCATCATCGGCCCCCACCGTTTGAGCCGCTGCCGCCTTCTTCGGGCGTTTCTTCTTCACTTTCTTCGGTCGCAGTGCCCGTTCCGTTTAGCGCAGTCGATACCGAGATGCTTCTCGGTGCGTTTTCCGATCCCCACGTCACTGTAAGCTGCAGGTTGTAGAGATAGTCGTACTCGCCTTCTTCGCATTTTGCCGACCAGTAGTGCGTCCCTTCGCTATCTTCGTCGCCAAAATGGCCTTCCATCTGGCCCTGGTTGATGAACTCTTCTATCCCGACATAGTCGATCATCGTTAACTGTCTGTCGAGCAGGTCCCACGCTATTTCGTATTCTCTGTTGGACCGGACCGCCGTCATGGATTTGGTACTAACCGCACAGACCGAAACAACAGCAAGGCTCAAAATGATCGAAGCGACGATCATCTCAATAAGACTAAAACCTTTGTTGTTTCTGAAATCTCTCATACTAAACCATTTTAACTATGTTTAAGCGTCTTACTCTTTACACCTTACGATTTTGTTTTTTGCTTTACGCCTGCAATTCGTCAAGGTCGATTATGTCCAGCTGCATTTCCAATTCGCCCCGTGCTATCTTGACCTTTCCTGTCGCCGGCGAAATTGAAACCGTAAAGCTTGTTTTTCCATTTCCGATTTTTATCACCGCACTGTCGGCTGTCCCGTAAGGAGTAAACACAATAACTGTTCCGGGTTCTCTGTCTTTGTCTTTTTTCAGGCTTTCCTGGTCGCCTCTGTTTTCCGGTTCGATCATTTCTATCGACGGAACGATAGTGATCTCTTCTATTCTTACCCCTGCTGGCAGCGTAACAGGTTTCGTGTACGGGTTTGAAACTACTACATTTTCCAGTTCATCCGTATCCGGGTTCATTTTTTCATAGGCAATAAAAAACCTGCCTTCGTTCTGATCTATCGCCAGGCGGAACTCGGTTTGTTTTTCGACCGCCCCGAGCCTGGCATATTTTGCGGCGAGGTAAAATTCCTTTGCCGCCTTTTCCAACTGCATATTCTTAAACGTTCCCATGTACAACGCGCCCGCTGCCGTGGCCATAATTGCAACTATCGCGACAACGACGAGTATTTCTACCATCGTAAAACCGCGTCTTTCCGCTGCCGGCTGTACGCTGGGCGCGGGGCGGTAATTAGTCGTTAAAGATGTCAGCATTGTCACCTTCGCCGCCTTCTTCGCCGTCGGCACCAAGACATATCAGGTCATAGCTGCCGGTATTTATCGTTCCTTGCGAAACATAGATATAAGGTCTGTCCCAAGGGTCGTTTATCTGGCTGTCTTTGAGGTATTTTGGTCCCCATGTTTCTTCGAGTCCGGCAGGCGGCGACAGCAGAGCACCGAGGCCCTCGTCATCGGTCGGAAGTCTTCCGCAGTCAATCGCAAATTGTTCAAGCTGGCCTTCGATCAGCGCCATCTGGCTCCTTGCGATCTTGGTTTTAGCTTTTCCGACCTTCTTGAAAACACCCGGTACGATAAAAGCAGCAAGCATACCAAGGATAATTACAACAACCATAACCTCAACAATAGTAAATCCGTTACGTCTAGCATTCATTCTAAAGTTTCCTTTATAAATACATTATCAATAAAACAGCCTCGGCCAAAGGCCGAATCCACAATTCTTAATTCTTAATTATCTTTCCTACATTCCGATTATATCGTACCGTCGGCATCTTGCCGGTATTGTTTTTGCGGGCTTTAAGCTCATACTACTTAAAAAAAGCCGCGGGCTGGAAGCCCCCGCTACATATTAAACAAAGCCGCGGGCTGGAAGCCCCCGCTACATATTAAACAAAGCTGCGGGCTGGAAGCCCCCGCTACATATCAAACAAAGCTGCGGGCTGGAAGCCCCCGCTACATTCCGATCCCGCCGAGGTCCATCGACATGATCGGCAGGAGCGTGGCGATAATAATAAACCCGATTATCACAGCTAGCACCAGTATCAAAAGTGCCGGGAATATCGCCATAAATTTCATTATCGCCGAATCCGCTTCGCCATCGAAGGTATCGGCGGCGTTAAGCAGCAGTTCGTCTAGCCGTCCCGTCTGTTCGCCGATGGAAACGATCTGCGTCAGCAGCGGCGGAAAGTCGCCCGACTCGCCGAGCGGATCGGCAAGTGAATGTCCGACTTTGACTTTTTCTGCGACATCGTCCAGACGCCGTCCAAGCTGTTCATTGCCCATGGTGTCGCGCACAACGCTAAGCGCTTCAAGTATCGTGATTCCGCTTGAGGTAAGTGCCCCAAGCGTCCTTGCGAATCTGCCTACGGAGATCGTTCTAAGCACTTTGCCTAGTATGGGTACCTTCAGCAAAAAAGTATCCCATGACAAAAGCCCGGCGGCTGTATTTTTCCATTTGTTAAAAAGAATAACCGACAGAACTGTGCATATCAGCATCAGCCAACCATATTTAAAAGTTAATCCGCTTATCAGCATAAGCAATTGCGTAGGCAGCGGCAGTGTGACCCCTTCGCCAAGTGTCGTAATTATCTTAGGTACGACGAAAGTGACGATGATCACGACAGAGACAAGCCCCAGCACAAGCACAAAACTTGGATACGCAAGAGCACTCTTCATATTGGCCTTAATCTTTTCTTCCCGCGTCAGCAGTTCTGAAAGCTGCATCATTGTTTTTTCGAGGATACCGCCCATCTCGCCGACTCGCACCATCGAGATATACAGCCTGCTGAAAATCCTGGG
>JAIPFN010000145.1 GCA_021736615.1 Phycisphaerae bacterium
CCCCGATAAAAACACAAAAACAAGATCAGGCTCTGGTTATCGTAGGATGTGCTTCAGTACACGCGTCCGCTAGCCGACTTTCGGGAGTTCAGGGGGGCTTATATTGACAACCCCCCAAGTCAAAATTATTTTGATATTGAAAAATAATCCGTGAAAATCTGCGGAATCCGTGGTTAAATTACCCCTGAAAGCCCCAAAGGGGCTTATGTTAATGATTAAGGAAATATCCGTATGCGGACATTCATAGCAATAGACATAGGCGAAAAAGTCGCTGCCAATATTGGCGTTTTGCAGGGTGAGATCAACGACTGTCTGGCTGGTAACCACCCAGGCATTAAGTGGGTTGATCCCGGGCTAATCCACCTTACCCTGAAATTTCTTGGCGATGTTGATGAGAATCAAATCGCAGGCATTACCGAAATAGTTGCCGGGACCGCAGAGAAGTTCAAAAAATTTGCCATTGAGGTAGAAAAGGTCAACTCTTTCGGCCGGCCGCCGCGAGTGGTCTGGATTGGGATCAAGGAAAGCGATATTTTGTGCCGATTGCAGTCGAGGCTAGATTCCAGGCTAACAAAGGCAGGTTTTGAAGCTGACGAAAAAAAGTTTGTCGGCCATCTAACCCTCTGCAGGGTCAAAAATCCCGCAACCGGCAAGCAGATTAAGCGAATAATCAAAGCTTTTGAGGGCTTTTCAGCCGGAAAAATTCACGTTAAATCCATTTGCGTCTACAAAAGCGAATTGACAAAGACCGGCCCGGAGTATACTCTATTAAGTAGAAATGACCTTGCCTGAGGGTAATTTCACAAAAAAAAAAATTTATTAAGTTATTTCCTCTTTACAACCGAAAGTACTTAGCATATTATTGTTTTGTTCGGTTTTTGTTCGGCATTGCCGAACTTGCTGAACTTTTGTTATTGGTGCATTGTAAATGTAAGGAAATACTTAATTTTATAGGAGATAATATATGGCTAAGAAAACAGTAAAAAAAGCAACAGGCAAAGCAGCGGCTAAAGAAAAACTCGGCGTAAAGGCAGAAGTCGATTCTGCCGGCGGTGATGCCGCTCTAAACCGCGCGATCGCCCAGATCGAAAAACAATACGGTGCAGGCTCGATCATGAAGATGGACGAATCCAACATTTCCAAAGTTGAAGGTATCAGTGCAGGTGCGATCTCTTTGGATATCGCTCTAGGCGGCAAGGGTTTCCCACGCGGCCGCGTTTGCGAAGTCTTCGGACCGGAGTCTTCCGGTAAGACCACGCTTGCTCTTCACGCAATCGCCGAAGCCCAGAAGCTCGGCGGAGTCGCAGCTTTCGTCGACGCAGAACACGCCCTCGACATCACCTGGGCCAAACGCCTCGGCGTTGACGTATCAAGTTTGCTCGTCAGTCAGCCCGATACCGGTGAGCAGGCACTCGACATCGTAGAGATGCTCGTAAAAAGTAACGCCGTCGATATTATCGTAGTCGACTCGGTCGCCGCTCTCGTACCAGCAGCCGAACTCCAGGGCGAAATGGGTCAAAGTCACGTAGGTCTCCAGGCCCGTCTTATGAGCCAGGCCCTCCGTAAACTTACCGGCGTAATCAGCAAGAGCAAAACCTGCCTCATCTTCATCAACCAGATCAGAATGAAGATCGGCGTCATGTTCGGCAATCCCGAAACAACCCCCGGAGGCAATGCTCTCAAGTTTTACTGTTCGGTCCGTGTTGACGTCCGCCGCATCGCGACGATCAAAGACGCCACCGGCAAATCGACCGCCAACCGCGTCCGTGCAAGGATTGTAAAGAACAAATGCGCAGCTCCATTCCAGGTCGCCGAATTCGACCTGTCGTTTGAAGACGGAATCAGCAGAACCGGCGACATGCTCGACATAGGCGTAGAGTGCGACATCATCCAGAAATCCGGTGCATGGCTAAACTACGGCGACATACGTCTGGGTCAGGGACGAGAAAATGCAAAAATCTTCCTTCAGGAAAACAAGGATCTGGCAGCAGAGATAATGGCAAAAGTATTCGAAGCAAAAGGAATAGAAGCATAACGTAACGCCGGCTTCCAGCCGACAGCAAAAACCCGAAGCGCAAGGGCCTGTTGCCCAACTCGTAACACCGGCTTCTAGCCGGCTTTATTCCGTGCTGTCGGCATCCTGCCGACAGCCTCTGCGGGCAGGATGCCCGCAGAACGGGGTTTGGACAACACGCCCGCAAGCGCAGGGATAAATCGCAGGGAGTGCTTTATAACACGCGGTGCTAAAGATGTTGAACAATAATAAATAATAAATAATCACTAATAAATAATAAATGGTATCGGTATGCTTACATCAAAAGAAATTCGTAGTGCGTTTATAGATTTTTTCAAGGATCGTGGTCATAAGTTTGTCCCAAGCTCATCGGTAGCCCCCGTCGGCGACCCAACGCTTATGTTTACAAACGCCGGCATGAACCAGTTCAAGGACATCTTCCTTGGCTTGAGCAAATCCGAATGCAAAAGTGCCGTCAACAGCCAGAAGTGCATCCGCGTAAGCGGCAAACACAACGACCTTGAAGAAGTCGGCATAGACACATACCACCACACATTTTTTGAAATGCTCGGAAACTGGTCATTCGACGACTACTTCAAAGAAGATTCAATCAAATGGGCATGGGAGCTATTAACCCAGGTCTACAAGATCGACGAAAGCAAGCTCTGGGCGACAGTCTTTGCAGGCGACGAAGAAGACGGCTCCGAATACGACAAAGAAGCCGCCGGGCTTTGGGCCAAAGTAACATCCATAAACCCCGACCGAATCCTTGCCTGCGGCAAAAAGGACAACTTCTGGGAAATGGGTGCCTCCGGCCCATGCGGCCCATGCAGTGAGATACACATCGACCTCGGACCCGGCAGATGTGACATGCAGCACATCGAAGACCACGTATGCGAAGTCAACGCCGGCTGCTCACGCTATATCGAACTCTGGAACCTCGTATTCATCCAGTACAACCGCCAGGAAGACGGTTCGCTCGTCAAACTCCCCGCACGTTATATCGATACCGGCGCAGGTCTTGAAAGAATTGCATCCGTACTCCAGGACAAGGAAAGTAACTACGATACCGACTTATTCATGCCGATCATAGACGCTATCTGCGACCTTACCGGGCACAAGTACACAAGTCAGCTTGGCAATAAAACAGACAACGCAATCCGCGTGATCGCCGACCACATCCGCTCGCTGACATTCTCGATAACAGACGGCGTAACGCTTTCAAACGAAGGCCGCGGATACGTAATGCGAAGGATCCTGCGAAGGGCTTCAAGGTTCTCCAGGGTGCTCGGAATGCACGAACCATTCATGTACAAACTCGTCGACGTGGTATCAGACGTTATGGGCGACGCCTTCCCAGAGGTCAAACAGCGTGCCGAATTCGTAGCGACTGTTATCAAGGCGGAAGAAGAAAGCTTCGGCAGAACCCTCGACAGAGGCCTGGACATTTTTGAAAAGGCCGCCGAAACCGCAAGAAAAACAAGCGCAAGACTAATCAGCGGCCAGGACGCCTTCCAGATGTACGACACCTACGGATTCCCCCTTGACCTTACAGAATTGATGGCACGCGAAAGAGACCTTTCCGTCGACACCGCAACTTTCGAGCAGTTCATGGACGAGCAAAGAGAACGTTCCCGTGCAATCGGAAAGGGCCCCTCGCTAAAACAAACCCTGAGCGGCGTCGAACTTCCCGCAACCGATGACGAACCCAAGTACCACTCCCGCAAATGCAAAACAGAACTCATCGGCTGGATCGACGAATCCGGTATGACAACCGATGGCAAACTCTCCGAAACTGACAAACAAGTCGCTCTCGTACTCGATGCTACAAGCTTCTACGCTGAATCCGGCGGCCAGTCTGGCGACTTCGGTATCATAACGTCGGACACCGGAAGATTCATCGTCGAAAGCACCGAGAAGATCGCCGACTGCGTACTCCACCACGGCAAACTCGAACAGGGCAGCCTCGAAGTCGGCCAGAAGGTAAAAGCCAAAGTCGACCGTAAGCGATACGCAACCGCCGGCAACCACACAGCGACCCACCTGTTGCAGTGGGCACTCCAGCAGACACTCGGCGACGGCGTCCACCAACAGGGCAGTCTCGTAAACCCCGACTACCTCCGCTTTGACTTTACCTATCCAAAGGCACTGACACACGAACAACTCACCGGCGTAGAACAGTTAGTCCGTACAAAGATTGATGAGGCCCTGCCGGTCTCGTTTCACTCGATGGGAATCGATGAGGCAAAGACGCTCGGAGCAATGGCCCTGTTCGGCGAAAAATACGGCGACACCGTCCGCGTCGTCGCGGTAGGTACGAAAGAAACCGACCAGATCAACCAGGCGATAAGCAAAGAGTTTTGCGGCGGAATACACGTAGAGAACACAGCCGCTATCGGAGGCTTTAAGATAATAAAGGAAGAAAGCATCTCGGCAGGTGTTAGAAGAATAACCGCTCTTACCGGCCGCCCGCTGCTCGATTATCTCATAACCCGCTGCGATATTGTAGACGAATTGACGCAAACACTTAAGGCCCCAGCCGAGCAAGTCACAGATCGGGTAAGCAAACTTCTCGATGACAACAAACGCCTGGCCAAAGAATTAAAAAATGCGGCCAAAGCAGGCGGCACCGACGTAATGGCAGAGGCCAGAAAGCTCCTCGAATCCGCAGAAAAAGTCGGCGACGCTTCGATTATAGTCGGCCAGCTTCCGGGTGCAGGCATCGAAGAACTCCGCGGCGCGATAGACATGCTAAAGAAAACCGCAAAATGTGCAGCCATAGTCCTCGGTGCCGCCGAAGGCGACAATAAAGTCACCCTCATCGTCGGAGTAACAGACGACCTGGTCAAACGCGGCGTAAAAGCTGGCGACATCATCAAAGAGATCGCCCCGATAGTAGGCGGCGGCGGAGGCGGACGCCCCCAGATGGCCCAGGCAGGCGGCAAAAACCCCGCAAAACTCGAAGAAGCCCTGGCAAAAGCAGCAGAGGTTATAAAAGAAAAATTGGGATGATAAAACGGGGGCAAGAAAATGATCCGTTTTTTTTGTAAAGAATGCGGCCGCCGAGTCAGCGTTTCTGACGATTGCGCTGGCAGAAGCGGCAAGTGTCCCGACTGCGGCAGTGCCGTTGCCGTCCCCGCTATCGCTGCACCCGTGGAGATCGAACTGAATATTCAAGCCCCTCCAATCTATGATGACGCCGCCGACACCGCTGACGGTGAAGAATTCAAACAGGAAGTTTTCAACGACCTAGGCCTCAAACCAATCGGCCTTGCCAACATCGATGCAGGCAAACGCGCAAAACCCTGGTACACCGACATTTTTCTTTACCCCGTCAGCACTTCCGGAATTATCAACCTCGTTATGCTGACTTTGCTCCCGCCTTTGTTTAGCGTTATCGCATTGACATTATTTATGATCCCGACACTGTCATTCTTTGCCTTTTTCTTTTTGATGTTTAAGATCATTATTCGGCTGTACTTTTTCTGGTACGTCGCCGAATGTGTTCGGTACAGCTGCATGGGCCAAACCAGGGCTCCGAGTGTTTATTCCGCTGCCGGCGAGGACTTCTGGGACGGCCTCAATTTCTATTTCAGTATTTTCGCGTGTTACCTTTTATGCTTCGTCTGGGCACCGATTTCACTCATCGGCAATTCCGAATTTGGCATCACCTACTGGTCCCTGATCGCCGTCGGCTGCCTGTTTTTCCCCATACTCTTTTTGTCTATAGTAGTCATCGATTCTATATCGGCATGGAACCCGTTTATGCTCATCATCTCGATGTTCCGCCTGATGCCTCAGTACCTCATCGTTTCAGCGGCGATGTTCGCAGGCGTCTGGCTGGCACACAAGGTGGGCTTTTGGATGTTTAGCCTCGAAGGACTCGCCCACAATCTTATGCCCATAATAAGACCGTTAATCGAAGCCGCCTTGGTATACTTATCATTCATAGCCGCCCACCTACTCGGTCGATTCTACTGGCGAAACTCCCACAAACTGGACTGGTAGCTAGCGTTGAAACTAAACCTTACCGCTTATCAGTTCACTTATCAAAACTCCAGCGTCCTTAATATTTCCGGCCTCACAAATCCGTTGCAGGATCGAATCCTGCCTTTCCGTAAAGCAAATCGTCTTTGCGATACCGCCGTCACCGACAAGACTATCTACTATCAAATCCAATAATCGCTCTATCCCATCGCCGGTCATAGCACTAATATTAACGCTCCCCCGTACCGCCGGCATCCTGCCGGCATAGTTTTTTTTGTACTCATCGTCCAACCCGCCAAGATCCGATTTATTTAAAACCGTAATAACCTTCTTACCCGATTCGGCAATAACATCAAAATTAAAATCGTCGCTCGGTTGAGTCGAATCCAAAACCAGCAGAACAACATCGCACTCATTCAAAAGCTCCAGGCTCCGTCTTTGCGATTCTCCGTCAATTTCACTTTCACCGATGATAGAAGCGTCAAGACCGGCAGTATCGAACAGCTCGATAACAAGCTCACCCGCTCGACAAGTACCCGAAACCCAGTCCCGCGTCGTCCCTGCAATATCGGTAACGATAGCCTTCTCCCTGCCGCAAAGCCAGTTCAGCAGCGTACTCTTACCGCTGTTGGGAGGCCCTGCAATAACCGCTTTGCACCCGCCGATAAGATATTTAGCCCGTTCGCTAGCCGCAAGAATATCCTTACATTTTTCTTTGATATCTTCAATGCTCAGCGAATCGATCCTATCGAGCCAGCCGCCGACAACAACCGAAAGGTCACTTCCGGCAATAGCTTTTACACCCGTTATGGAAGTAGCTTTAAGATTTGCGATTGCCGCTTCGATCTCGATAGAATTTGCCCCGCCTTTGCAAGTCATTTTTTCAGATATGAGTTTTTCCGCGTCAACCAGTTTCGCTCCGGCCTTGCTAAGTGCCCCCATAACCATTTCAACTATAAGAGGGTTCCCATGGCAGCTGATCTCTATGACATCCTCTTCGGTGCGACAGGCAACAACATGGTCGATGATCTCCCCGCCGTCTGTGATGTAGCCCGTGTATATAACCCCGATGTCGAATACACACGGCTTGCCCCCGTCTGCCTTAAAGATCGACTGGACAACATCAACGCCGCCGCTGCCAAACACCTCAACAACAGCAATAGCCGCCGCCCCCTTAGCAGTAGATACGCAAGCCAAAACCATAAAACAAATCCCAGTCAAATAACCCCTAACCCCTAACCCCTAATTCCTAATCCCTATTGTCCATCTCGCCAAGTTCGGCCTCTACGGAAAGGTGTTTCTTATACGCCAATAAGATCCCTTTGACCACCAGGTTCGGCACCCACGAATCGACAAATTCGCAATCCGGTTTTATGATCTCGGCATTTCCGCCGGTCACTATCGTTTGCGGCCACTTGTCAATCTGCACAGCATAATTCTCGCATACAGTTTTAAGCAGTCCCACCGCCGAGTAATACAGCCCCGCGTTTATCGCGTCAAGCGTATTGGCGCCGATAGGATCTTTCGGCTGTTTTACTTTCACTTCCGGCAGCTGAGCCGTATTAGCCCTAAGTGCCTCCGCGGCGATACCAAACCCCGGTGCGATCACTCCGCCCAGGAAAACTCCCTGCTCGTCGACCAGATCGATAGTTACCGCCGACCCAAAGTCGGCAACCGTGACCGCATCTTCAACGACCGCAAAAGCCGCCGCCGCCGCGACGACACGGTCCGTCCCGACTTCATATTTATTATCGACGCCCATCTCGATAGGCAGAGCGATGTCGATGCCGATGACTTTGATCTTTTCGTCAAGCTCGTCTGCGCAGATTTCCTTAACCATATCGCACCATTCCGGCTTTACAGAGCTGACGACGATAACTCCCTCGCGTTTGTTAACAGTATCGCTTTTAACCATAGGAAACTGTCCCCACGCGTCGATCAGTATATCGCCGAGCTTATCACGGTCACCGCCGCTAACAGACTCAATAAACTTCTCGTTGTCATCAACAAACAACCCGACAGTAATAGTACTATTGCCAATATCAACAGCAATTATATTCATGCCTATACTTCCATAATTCCTAATTAAAATTCACGTAACCGTTCACACCAGACGAACCACTAATAAACGCCAATACTCACTAATATACGTGTGCTCCGCATTTGTGTCTATTCATCTAAGTTAATCATTTTTTCTATTTTTTCTGTTCTTCGTGTTCTTCGTGTTCTTCGTGTTCTTCGTGTTCTTCGTGTTCTTCGTGTTCTTCGTGTTCTTCGTGAGCTTCATGGTTAATAATAACATCTAAAAACCTCAAAAGACCTCAACGCATAATTTTTTATCATTTCTAATTTTTATAATTAGTGTATATTAGTGTTCATTCGTGGTTCTTATTTCGCGAACCGTTACAAATTTACTAATGTTTCAATACCTCAACCGGAATGATCTGCTTATCATTCATCTCAGATTGCCAGTAAACTTCCAGCCCCTGTCCGCCGGCTCCCTGGAAATACTGAATCTCTACCGGATGCGGTCCTGCTTCCAGAACGAGCGCGCCGGACTTTTCTTCCATGCCGTGTACCCCGTCATTGCTGATGATTTCTTTGCCGTGAATAAACATTTTCGTGCCGTCATCGGAATTGATGGAAAAGACATAGCTGCCGGTTTTCGGCGCGTCAATAAACCCGGTAAAACGCAAAGCGTAATCTTCTTTGTCATCGACAACACTGATGCTCAATGACTTTGCGATGCCTGACTTAACCGTTTTTGTATTTGAAAAGTCCGGCAATTTTCTAAACTGCCCCTCGTAGTATTCAAATTTCAATCCGGCGTTATTGGCGGCCTGACTGACCGATTTAAGCGGCGTGCCTGTTTTGAATGTTTTCTGCGAAATCGGGCTTTCCTTACCGTCCGGCCAGTAGCATCGAGCCTTTACAGTTGTTTCTTCGGTTATATCGAACGGTCCGGTATAAAGTTCCGAGGATTTCTTCGGATCCGAACCGTCGACGGTATACCTGATCTCCGCTGTTTTTTCACCGGCCAGTTTAACGGCAGCCTTATCGTAAAACAGGGCAAACTGATTTTCGAAAATCGGCGGCAAGATTCTTTTGTTTATCAGGGCAAATTTCTTTGGATCGAGCTTGACAACCTTGCGGTCGTATGTCATAAGCCCGTTGATTTCCCCTTCAACATCGGAAGTCTGCGTATAAACCGCCGCTGCCAGCCCCTTGTCTACAAGGAGGTACAGCTTTTGAATAAGGTCGACGTATTTGTCTTGATAAGCCTTTTGGTCCTCGAAGTTACGATATCCCCAGTTCCTGCCGCTTTCGTTCCAAAGGTGCCCTGCAAAGGGAAGGCCCAGCCCGCCGAACTCTCCAAGAACTGCCGCGCGGTTGTCTTCCAGTTCCGGCATTGCCGGCCCCGGATAGCTATGAACGTCATGAACATCACCGACGCCTTTGTCGGTCCACCCGGAAGCATTATCAACCAACCGCGACGGGTCGTAGTTTTTCGTCCACGCGGTAACCTTTTCAGTCTCACGCTGACCCCACCCTTCATTAAACGGAACCCACATTACTATCGACGGATGATTATATAACGCGTCGATCACCGCTTTCCACTCTACATCCCACTGATCGTAAATCGCCCGAAGCTGTTCTTCGGAGTACTCGGAATCTTCGTACAGAGCACCCGGCATATCCTGCCATACCACAATCCCAAGCTTGTCGCACCAGTAGTAAAAACGCTGCGGCTCGCTCTTTACATGTTTGCGAAGCATATTGAATCCCAATGCTTTGGTCATCTCGACGTCATAACGCAATGCCTCGTCTGTCGCCGGAGTATACAAACCATCCGGCCACCACCCCTGGTCAAGCGGGCCTAACTGGAACAGCGGCTTGTTATTAAGTAGCAGACGATTCATTCCGTTTTCGTCTTTGCCTATAGAACTCTTACGCATCCCGAAGTAGCTGCTAACCTTGTCATTACCGAGTTGAATATTAACATCGTAAAGATGCGGTGAATCAGGCGACCAGAGCTTCGGGTTGTCTATCTTGATCGTGATCGGTTTCGACCAGGCGAATCTGTCATTAGCGATCACTTTGCCATTATCCAATACCTCAACTTTAATGCCAGGCATGTCTATGCCGACTTTTGCTTCATACGACAGTTCAATTGTTATTGTAGAGCTGTCAATGTCAGGCGTCATCTTAAGCTTTGTAATAGAAGCGTCTTCTGGCACTGTTTCAAGCCAGACGGTCTGCCATATACCGGTAACAGAGGTATAAAAACACCCGCTGGGGCTAATGGTTTGTTTGCCGCGAGGCTGAGGACTATTGTTAGCGTTAGTCGGATCCCACACGCGAATAATGATCTCCTGTTTGCCCGGGTATATAAGAGCATCGCTTATGTCATAGCTAAACGGATCGTGACCGCCTTTGTGCGTTCCGATTTCCTTACCGTTGACCCAGACAGTACTTTCCCAGTCGACCGCTCCGAAATGCAGAAGCTTTCGTTTACTGTCATTCTTACCGTAAGTAAACGTCGTCCGGTACCACAGACTATTGTCAATTCCTACCTTTTTGCCAACGCCCGACAGCGCCGACTCAATCGCGTAAGGCACAAGAATTTTGCCGTCCCATTCGGAAGGTTTCTTAGAGTCTTTTGGAACGATAGCATAATCCCACAAACCATTGAGATTGACCCACCCCTTACGGACCATCATCGGCCGGGGATACTCGTTCCAGGGTTTGTCCGGATTCACATCCTCTGCCCATTTGGTAGTGATCCTGCCCTCAACAGGTTTCCATTCAGAATGAACACCACAACCACAAACACAAATACAAGTGATAAAGATCAACATCAAATTTCGCATACTATCTCCATAATTAGTTTTTGTAAGGTGGGCCGTGCCCACGCTGTCTTTGATCTCACAAAAGTTGTAAGCAAACCACGCCTTACCTCTTTCGCTTTTTTCCTGTTAATCACTCTAAGCTCTCGTTTTTGAAAGGACAACAGAATGATTATAAAATCTTCCTTCTTGTCTTTTTCTCTTTTTTCTCTGTGGTCCTCTGTGCCGCTGAGCGAAGCGAAGTCCCGATTCATCGGGATGGCAAAAAAGGAAAGCAAGCCAAACTCACAGAAGTTGCAAGCGGTATTCTACAAAACACGCACCGCTGTTTTTATTTCGTTATTCGATATTCCTTGTTCGTTATTGGATATTCATTTTAAAGCTTTGGTTGCGGCTAGAACGCTGCGTTCATTAGTAGTTCTTTTCCGTGAACGGTTACTTAATTCGTCATTCGTAATTAATTCCGCACCATTTTCCAAAGCTTCTCATTAAGCTCATCGATTCCCTGTCCAGTAACCGCCGAGATTACTGCTACATCTTTAACCCCAAGCCGTTCGATAGCGTCTTGTATGAAATCGCCGTCCGGGTCGATGTCTGCTTTGTTGATTACGACCAGTTCGTTTTTGTCGGCGAGTACTTTGCTGTACAATTCAAGCTCGCTCCGGATCTTATGATAATTCTCTACCGGGTCGGAGTTATCCGGCGGGGCGATATCGAGGATATGTACGATAGTTCTCGTCCGTTCGATATGTCGAAGGAAGTCATGCCCGAGCCCTGCTCCATCGTGTGCCCCTTCGATAAGTCCCGGGATGTCGGCCATCACGAACCTGCGGAAATCGCCAAGTTCGACAATCCCAAGTACCGGTTCCAGCGTCGTAAACGGGTAGTTGGCTACCTTAGGCCTTGCCGCCGAGCACCTTGATATTAGAGTGCTTTTGCCTGCGTTCGGCATTCCGACAAGCCCGACGTCTGCGATCAGTTTCAGTTCCATCCGGATATTGCGTTCCTGCCCCGGTTTGCCCTCGGTGGCGAAACGCGGGGTCTGGCGAACCGACGAGGTGAACGTTTTATTTCCCCGTCCGCCTTTACCGCCTTTGCAGAAACGCACCTGCATCCCCGGCTTGTCCATGTCTTTCAGCATCAGGTCGTCAAGGTCGGTATCGTAAACTATCGTCCCGATAGGAACTCTGATTATAAGATCGTCACCGCCTGCCCCGGTGCAGTTGCTCCCTTCACCCGGCAAGCCGTTTTTCGCCTTCCAGTGGTGCTTGTTGCCAAACTCCAGAAGCGTGTCGACATCGTCAGCCGTTTCCAGGTACACATCCCCGCCTTTGCCGCCGCAACCGCCATCGGGCCCGCCCTTGGCTATAAATGACTCACGTCGAAAGCTAACGCACCCATGCCCGCCGTCACCGGCCTTGATCCAGATTTTCGCTTCATCAATAAACATCAAAACACCATTCTAAATTAAAATACAAGTTTGGCAGGCCATACCCGCCATTACCCCGAAGACCTCTAAGTCACCAAGGGAAAAAGAATTATACAGATTTCCACAAAAAAAGCCAGACTTATATTTCAGATATACCCAGCACAGAAGCGAGCCAGCGTCGCAAGTTGAGTGAAGCGAAATCCCGATTCATCGGGGCTGCCCGAATAAAACCCCCGTAAACCGCAATTATACATTATAACTAAATGTTTAAAAATCCCCTCACCCCTCACCCCTTACCCCTCACCCCTCACCCCTCACCCCTCACGCTTTACGCTTTACGCTCCCAGCATTTCTGTTATAATGGGCGGATGATTAAAGACCTTAAAAATTACACGTTTGATGAGCTTGTTGAGCTTATGGGCGAATATGGCGGCAAGAAGTTCCATGCCAGGTACATATTTTCGTTCATACACGCCAAGGACGCGACCTCGATTGACGAGTTTACTACCCTCAAGAAGGACCTTCGCGCCCGGCTAGCCGATGACGGTTTCTATATTTTTTCTGTGGACATCGTCGAAAAACTTGTCGATCCGGATGGGACGATCAAATACCTGTTTGGGCTGGAAGATGACGTAAAGGTCGAATCTGTGCTGCTGACCAATAAGGATCGGCGGACGCTTTGTATTTCCTGCCAGGCCGGTTGCCGCATGGGTTGTGCCTTTTGCGCGACGGCAAAGCTCAAGTTTCGCCGCAATCTCACCGCTGCCGAGATAGTCGACCAGGTCAACGCCGTTTCGGCTGACATCGGTACTGTCAACAATATCGTGTATATGGGTATGGGCGAACCGTTTGACAATTATGACGAGGTAATGCGGTCGCTGCATATACTTAACCATCACGCCGGCAAAAACATCGGGCAAAGGCACTTAACAGTGTCTACGTGCGGTTTGCCGGACAAGATACTGGAGTTCGCCGAAGAAAAGCTCCAGGTGCATTTGGCCATCTCGCTGCACGCGGCGACTGATGAGGGGCGTGCGAAACTAATGCCGACGGCTAAGGCGTACCCGCTAAAGCAGCTCTTCGAGGCGATACATGGCTATCAGAAAGTGACGCGGCGGCGGGTGATGTTTGAGTATTGCATGATAAAGGGGGTAAACGACTCGGATGAGGACGCAAACGCGGTTTTGAGGCTGATAAAGGGCCTAAACGCAAACGTCAACCTGATAGAATACAACCCGCACCCGGGGTGCAAGTTCAAACCATCGAGCCGCCAGCGGATAGAGGCCTTCTTCGATATACTGATGCAGGGGGGGATAGAGACGACGGCACGCTACAAAAGAGGGCAGAAAATCAAGGCGGCTTGCGGGCAGCTGGGGGCGACTTGGGAGGAATAC
>JAIPFN010000146.1 GCA_021736615.1 Phycisphaerae bacterium
GTATAAACGCAATTACGTTAGTAATAATGCTGAAGCCGACGGGGACTGCAACGTCACGGGCACCGCGAATAGCGGCTTTGGTAAGACCCATACCCAATTGACGATACTCGTATATATTTTCACCGGCGACAATTGCGTCATCAACGACGATACCAAGGGCGATAATAAAAGCGAACATTGACATCATATTGATCGTTACATCGATCTGCGGTAAAAATATCATAGCTCCCAGAAAAGAAGTCGGAATTCCCATCGTAACCCAAAAAGCAAGTTTGTATTCCAGGAAGAGGCTCAATAAAATTAGAACGAGTATAAGCCCGTAAAAAGCATTTTTAAGAAGCAGTTCCAGGCGTTGCTGATAAATTTCGGACCTGTCATTATTAACCGCCCATGAAATACCTTCGGGCAGGTCCTTTTCAATTTCATACATAGCATTTTTTACGGCCTTGGACACGCCTATGGGCGTTTGTTTGCCAACCCTGAAAACTGAAAGACCGATAGAACGTTTTCCATTGTATGTCCCCATTGTGTCCGAATCCTGAAAGGTGTCGCTTACCTTTGCTATGTCGGACAGCAGCAGTACACTTCCGTCGGGAGTAGTTACTATCGGTATTTGAGCGAATTCATTGGCCCAGTCGCTGCGCTGCTTTACTCTTAAAAGTATGTCACCTCCTTTTGTTTCGATAACTCCGCCAGGCAATTCGACAGAGGTGCTGTTGATCTTTCGCGATACATCATTTAAAGTCAAATTAAAGGTCCGCAGGGTTTCCTGTGGAATTTCGACATGGACTTCATAGTTACGTCCGCCCATAACGTCTATCTGAGTAATTTGAGGATCCTGCAACAGCCTGTCACGAACCTGCTCGGTAAGTTCCCGCAGAACCCATTCGCTTACATCTCCATAAATCTGGATGTCGACAACATCTCTCCGGTGTACCATCAAACTTACTTCCGGCTCTTCTGTTTGTTCAGGGAATGTTCTAATTCTATCGATTTCCTGCTTGATATTCTGGTAAACTATCTGCGCGTCTGCACTTTCAAGCAATTCCGCCATGACAACGCCCGAACCCTCTGCAGCTGTAGCTGTTATTTCTTTTACTCCATCAAGGCTGCGAATGGACTCTTCGACGGCTAATATTATCCCCTGCTCGATTTCTTCAGGGCTTGAGCCCGGATAAGCCACTCGAATACTGACTATGTCCAGATCGAATTCGGGAAAGACTTCCTGGGTTATTTTCGTACTGACAAAAAGACCGCCCAGAATAAGTGTGAGCATAAGGATATTAGGGGTGACCCTGTTGTAAACCATCCAGCTGATCATGCCGTTTTCTCGGTTTTCTGATTCGGGTTTCTTTAGATTTTGCATATATGTATAACCTTCAACTCATTTTAATTCATAGTTGTCCAAAACATTTTTTTCATCGAGACAGGCTCTTAATTAGCTAACACCTTTGCCCGTTGCCCGACGTACGAACTCTTGGCCAAAGCTTTATCCTGAGCAGGAGTGATTTACGGTTTTTGGGTTTTTTCTTTGACCGCCAGGTTTTCCTTTTGTCCGGATGTTCTTAGTTGCATTCCCGCGACAGGAGCTGATATATCTGAAGCCACAATATTGTCAGATAAAGCAATTCCATTTGAAATGACAACTTCATCTTTACCTTTGTATAGAACATTAACAGATTGAATATTCAGTCTGGTTTCATTGCCTTCATTACTGGCGACCCATACATTATCACCATTACGAAGTAATGAACGATCGATGCTATATGCCGACTTGATAGTCTCACCCTCAATTTCAACACGAACATAAGATCCTAAAAGCAATAGATTTCTAACAGGATTCTCGCTCTTTATCAGCAGCGGGTCTTCAATCGAAACGATCAATTTCGCCATTCTTCCCGAAGTTTCCAGATCCGGCAAAAGCCGAACAACCTTTCCTGTTCTAAACATATTCTCGCCCCAGGCAGATGAATTATAAACTTTCACCATCGAGCCTTCCTCGCCGTTTTTACCGGGAATCTTGATCCATTTCAGTTTGTCAACCTGCACGGAAACATTAATCCAGAATTCATCCGTACCGGTTAGTTTCACTAGCGGAGTAGACGGAGAAACCATTTGTCCACGTTCAATATGTTTTTCATTAATGACGGCATTAAAAGGCAGTTTTATAGTTGTACGTTCCAGGTTAAGCCTGGCCTGGTCTAATCTTGCCTGTGCCATTTCGAAATTACTTTTTGCAATACCCAAATGCGGCTGACGAAGTACGAGTCGTTTATCGCTATCTGAGAGTGTATTTCCAAGCAGCTTGGATTCCTGCTTTGCAACGTCCTGGCTGCCGTATTCGATTTCTAAATTACTTTGAGCATTAGCAAGTTCCCCTTCACGCTGCTTAACGATCAACTCATAATCGTTTGGTTCTATTTGTAAAAGTTTTTCATCTTTTGCAAGGATAACACCGGGTATTAACTTCGGATTTAACTCAGTGATTTTCCCGGACACCTGGGGCGTCAAATTGACCTGACGGGCAGGCACGACAACTCCCATTCCATCAACCGTAATTGTCACATCTTTGGGCTGAATTAAAACCGTCTCTACCAGTCTGGCCTGTTTTTCAGGGGGTCTGCGAACTGATTTTGGCTTTGTCTTCATTAAACCGGTAGATATCAAAAGCCCTGCAATGACAATAACCGCAGGTAAAATATACCTGACCGTCAAACCCATCAATTTATCTGATTTCATAATTGCACCTATTCATTTTTCTGATGATTATTCGTTAATTTCCTTTGAGTCCGGGCGTTGTATTTCCCAACTGCCGGCTATTGCTTTGCAAAGATCGATTCTACGTTCAATTAGCACTCTACGCCCATTAAGTTCTGTTATTTCAAGATTTTGCTGCGATACGAGAGAATCAAGAACTCTGATATAGTCAAGGCGGCCCTTTAAATAGTTCAATTCGGTGCTGGTGTAAACCTGGCGAGCCAGCTTGAGCTGTTGATTGAGGTTGTCCAGATATAGTTTCTGATAAGCTTCCTGGCTGATCGCATCTTCGGTTTCTTTCAGTGCGACCAGAATAGCCTGGCCGTAATTATTGATCCTTTCGGATAAAACACCTTTTGTTCGCAAAACCTCAGCCTTACGAAGTCCGGCATCATATAGCGGCCCGATTACGTTTGCAGCTAAATTTGAAGCCCAGTCATCAAAAAGATTGTCAATGTCGCTCGAGGAGCTTTCCGCTGTTGCGAGTATACTTAACCTGGGATATTGATCGGCGATTGCAACTGCAACACGTTTATCGGCAGCCTGAATGCTCTTGAATGCTCTTTGTATGTCAGGTCTGTTCTGGACGGTTGATGACGGCAGTCCGGTCTCCGGCAAAGCGGGTAATTCGATAAGGTTTATGTCTTCATCTTTCCAACTCAATGCCGGGCTTTTCCCCAGCAAAACAGAAAGCTGATGCTGTAATACCACCATGCTCTCCTGTGCCTTTATGAGCTTTCCGCGTGTAGATTCAACCAGCTGCTGCTGCCTGTATACGTCCGCCGCTCCGACAATCCCCTTTGAAAACTGTGTTGTAATTATATCCAGTACATTCTGGTTTGAAATAACCTGCTGACTCAAGACTAAAGCTGCCTGCTTTGCTTCGGCGAGTTGATACCAGGTTTTCGCAACGCTCGAAGTCAATGTTATTGCTGCGGCATAGACATCTTCCTGGGCGGCTATCGCATCCAGCACCGCAGCCTGTTGCGATGAGCGTATTTTTCCCCAAAGATCAACTTCATAAGATAGAGTTAAACCTGCTGAAAAATTTGAAGAATATGTCTTTGTGCTTGAAGTTTCACGTCTGGTTCTGCTTGCATCGCCGGTGTAATTTATTTTTGGAAGAAGGCTTGCCCCTTCTTTAACTGCGATTTGTTCTGCCTGTGTCAGCCGGTCCCACACAGAGAGAATCGAAAAATTATTGCCTATTGCTTCATCCATCAATTCGTTCAAATTCGGGTCATTAAATGAAAGCCACCATTTCTCCGGCAATACCTCTATACCGCTCTTAGAAAAATTATCCGGCATTGAGACTGGGTTCTTAAGTGTTTTCGTCTTAGAACCGCATCCTGTGATTGAAATGCATATCAAAACCAGCAGGATCTTTTTTAATACCTGTGTTTTAATAGGTGTTATTTCTAGCATAAATGTCCTTTACATATGTACGTCCATTAATATATATTGTGTATGTCGGCGGTATGATAGTTACATCTCTGGTTATTTTATGTCAAATGCCGCGAATTTTTCCGATATTTTTTGTATTACTAAATAATAAACTGGAATCAAAAACACACCAAGCTGATCTGTGTATATGTTATTGTCATTTTCTCTTTCATAGAATTGAAACATATTCAGATTCGACGATACCATCAATCGGTAATACCCAGATAAGCCGAAAACATTTTGATCAGGTCCTCACCATCCATTTCAGGTTGCAGGCCCATAAAATCAGTATTGACCCTGAATATACCTACGATGCAGGCATGCAATAATTCAGCTGCTTTATAAGAATCAATATTAAAAAAAACTTGCTGGTCGATGCCTTCCTGGAGCACACGAGCGAATAACTCTATAAAATTTTTCTGATGCTCAAATCTTATATTTTCCTTTTTATTAAAAACACCAGACAACTCAAGAAATTCAAAGGTGTCTTTATTTGCAGCAATAAAATCTAAAACCTGCCTGATTAAATAAATGATTTTCTTGTCAGGTTTAAGATTAGATTCCGACGCCTGGGCCAGCAACGAAAAGAACTCATCGCATAATCTCTCATGGACAAAAATCAACAGGTCCTGCTTGTTTTCAAAGTAATTATACAACGTACCCGTAGAAACTCCTGTCTCTGTGGCAATTCGCTGCATCTGAAGTCCATTTAGCCCTTCTTCCTTGAGAATATTGACAGCAGCATCAAAAGTCGTTGACTTAAAGGCGCTTTCAATTAAGTCCCGTTTTGTCTTATTATAATTAGCCATCTTTTCTGTTCCTCGGAATATTATTCAGTAAAACAAATCTAAATTCACAATACTGAATCAAGGTTCATTTATCAAGCAAATTTTAGGAAATTTTCTAGCAGATGACAGTCGCATGCCATATCATATTGTACAGCAAGTGTTTATGGTATTGGGGTGACGAGGATAATCTGAGATAGTATAACACAAAGGATTTGGATGGAATATGCTACTTAACATATTTCATGTCTTGGAAATGTCCAATTCCGTCTGAAGCATTACGCAATCCTGGAAGGCGGTGATGCGTGTAATCATTCGGCTATTGCGGCAAGAACATACGAATTGAATAAAGAAGGTAGTGAGAAGAAGGCAGAAGGCTGAAGGGGATTTTGAGCATTATGAGTATCTCAGTGTCGGCGTTCCGGGCCTCCAATTACTGCTAAATAAGCTCGTTTATGCGTAATAAAAAGTTTTTTTGAGCATTGAAATCAACGATAAACTTATTATAATGAACTTTTACGGCTAAAAGTGAAGCCCAATGCGTTTTTATACCCTAAAGTTCGAGGTTTACTAATGAATCAGTCCCAATGGGATGTCCTTCTAAGTGTTGTCAATGGTGAATCGCTGCCGAAAATTCCTACCGGTTTTATAATTGATTGTCCCTGGGTTCCAGGTTGGTTCGGTATAAGTACTCTTGACTATTTTACCGATGATGTGTGCTGGTTTGAGGCTAATAAGAAGGCTATCGAAACTTTTGCTGAGACTACTTTTCTGCCGGGGTTCTGGTCGGAGTATGGTATGTGTACGGAACCGAGTGCTTTCGGTGCGAAGTGTCAGTGGTTTCACGACAATATGCCGCATGCCGTGAAGGTGCTGAATAGTTTAAGTGAGGTTGATTCATTGGCCAAACCTAATGTTCGTACCGACGGGCTTTTGCCGTTTGTTATCAACCGGCTTAAACGCACACAGCCGCAGATCGAGGGTATGGGGCATCAGATCAAATTTGCAGTGGCGAGGGGGCCGCTTAATATCGCTTCCTTCCTGATGGGGAGCACCGAGCTTATGATGGGTATGATGACCGATCAGGAGCGGTGTCATAAACTTGTCGATCTTATTACCGATTTTCTGGTTGACTGGATCGGTTACCAGATGGAGTGTTTCCCGTCTATCGAAGGTATTTTCCTGCTGGATGACATCATCGGTTTTGTCGGCGACGAGCAGTGCAAAGAATATGTGGTTCCTTACTTCAAGAAAATCTACGGCGCGTTCAATGCGAAGATCAATATGCTGCACAATGACGCTGCCGGGCTTGTAAGTTCTCCGTATCTTGAGGAAATGGGTGTGAATCTGTTTAATCCCAGCTTTGAGCATAGTTTAAAAAAGCTTAAGGAGCTGACTAATAATAAGGTTGCTATCCTTGGCAATATTCCTCCTCGCGATGTGCTGGCACTGGGTACGCCGGATGATGTTGGGTCGGCTGTAAAGGACTCTGTCGCAGGGCTTGGCGATCTTTCGAGAGTGATGCTTTCTTGCGGCGGAGGAATGCCGCAGAATGTTACTAATGAGAATATTAAGGCGTTTATTGACGCGGCGAGTAAAGTAGTATGAGATGATACTTGAAAGGGGCGATTTAGTATGAAAAAAAGAATTGGTGTTAAAGACATCTGTGGTTTACGTCTTAAGGCGTTTACCCTAATTGAATTGCTGGTCGTTATTGCGATAATTGCTTTGCTGCTTGCTATACTTATGCCGGCCCTGAAAATGGCTAAGAAAAAAGCCGGTGCCGTTGTTTGTATGTCAAATACAAGAGGTATGGCGAGTGCTTTTTTTATGCAGAAGGAAGATTCTGGCGGAAACTACGGAGGAGCGACATATTCTGTTGGGACACGACAGGGAAATCTTATGAGTAGTAATCCTGGTCAGAGCATCAGCGGTTGGATAAGACCTCCAGAAGATAAATCAGGCAACCAGGTTGGTGGTCTAGGAAACAATAACCCCAATTTAGTTCTAAGCGATGAAGATGTGATACGCGGAATTGAAAAGGGAGTTCTATATGAGTATCTCGGAGACGCAAAATCATTCAGGTGTCCGACAGATTTGAGACGATCTATCAATGGAAACAGGATTTACAATGCCTGGTCTATCCCTGCATGCATCAATCCCGAAGCTGACAGGGAACCGCCCCTTTCATCCCGTGAGATCAGGAATAGAGGATGGGTGACAAACTTCGGTGATATATCCAGTCCTTCTTCGAAATACATTTTGGTTGAAACCGGCGAAACAAGAAATATTAATTACGGTTGGCACAGTTTTCAAACATCAACACCATCTTCTCCAAACGTGACATCAGAGCTTTGGTCCCCTGTCGCTGTTAATCACAGTAAAGCCAGTATATTTGGAATGGCCGATGGTCATGCTGAAAAAGTTTCGTGGAAAAGCAAAATGATAGAAGATCATGCGATGGCATTTATGAATGACCCCTCAAGAGGACTTTACGGAAAAGTCCCACCAGTTACTGAACTTGAAAAAGAAGATGTTAGATGGCTGGAAAAAGGGTGGCCGGGACGCCGTTAATACAGCGATGGAAAAAATCAAGAAAATATTCGTCTTACTCAAATTTCTTGCATTTGGGGGGCGTTTAGTATAGTGTCTTGTGACAGTAAAAATGTTTTTTAGAAAGAAGGGTTAGGTATGAAGCATGAATTTTTGATGAAAAGAAGTGATTTTGGTAAATCCGGAGTGTTTAGAAGCGTTGCTGTTGCTCTTTTGATTGTTGGATGTGTGGGGCTATCGTTTGTTAGTGCCGACACTAAGGAGGAATCTAAGGGTAAAGTGAAAGCGGATAAAAAGACAACTAAAAAGATTTTGATCTATACCAAGAACGGTAAGGGCGGTTCGGGTTTTGTACATAAGAATATCCCGGCGAGTATTGTTGGGTTGAAGGAGATTTGTAAGAGGAACGGCTGGGCGTGCGAGGCGACCGATGATCCGGCGATCTTTAATACCAAGGAAAAGATCGCTGAGTTTGACGTTCTTGTCTTTTCCAATACGAACAATGAGACGTTTGATACTGATGCTCAAAAGAAGGTCTTTCAGGAATACATTCGCGGCGGCGGCGGGTTTGTCGCGATCCACTCGGCTTGTGCCTCTGAGAGGGACTGGCCGTGGTACTGGGCCAATGTGGGTTGTAAATTTGTATCGCATCCAAAGTTTCAGAAGTTTGACGTTAAGGTTCTTGACAAGAAACATCCCTCGACGGAATTTCTGCCGGACATCTGGAAGTGGGAAGATGAGTGTTATATATTTGACCATCTAAGTTTGACGACTGATGTTCTCCTTGCCGCTGATCTGCGGACTATTACTTTTAATAATCCGAAATCCCACCCGGGTAAAACATTCGGTGATTATGTGCCGATTTGCTGGTGCCAGAAATTCGAGGGCGGACGGCAATGGTATACCGCATTGGGGCATTCGCCGGAGCATTTCAAGGATGAGAATTACCTCAAGCATATTGAAGGCGGGATTAAGTGGGCAATGGACAAATCAAACTGACCTGTCGGCCAGTTTGATAATTACGAATTACGAATTACTAATTACGAATTTTGGATTCGGCCTTTGGCCGAGGCTTATGATATTTTAAAAGGGAGTGCTATTTATGAAGCGTAGAGAATTTATTAAGGGTGTTGCGGCTACATCGGCGGGTTTGTTTCTTACATCTTGTGACAGTTCCATTGCAGTTCGTAAGATCGGTGCTAATGAGAAGATCAATGTTGCTCAGATCGGATTCGGGCGTATTGCACATTACGACCTTGGAGAGACGATCAAGCATGATGGGTGCCGTATCGTCGCTGTTGCCGATCTTGATATGAACCGTGCGAAAGACGGTAAGAAATGGATCGAGAACTACTACACGGAAAAAACCGGAAAAGGTAGCTATCTCGATGTTAAAGTATACCAGGACTACCGCCAGATGCTGCAGGACAAGAGTATTGACGCGGTTATAATTTCTACTCCGGATCACTGGCACGCGCAGCCTGCGATGGAAGCTGCGATTGCAGGTAAGGATATTTATCTGCAAAAGCCTGCTGCTTTGACTATCGAAGAAGGCCGTATGATGAGCGATACTGTCATGGGACAAAAACGTATTTTGCAGATCGGCAGCCAGCAGAGAGCGTCTGACCCATGGCCGCAGTTTAAGCGTGTTTGTGAGTTGGTTCGTAACGGCAGGATCGGTGAATTAAAGCATGTTGAGGTCGGTATCGGTACCGATCCGGGATGCGGCGATGAGCCAAAGATGGTGGTTCCGGCGAATCTTGATTTTGATATGTTGCTTGGATCGACTCCTTTGGTAGACTATACGGAAAATGGTGTTCATCCGCAGGCCGGTTACGGCAGGCCGGGTTGGCTTCGTATTGAAAATTACGGTGCGGGAATGATCACCGGATGGGGAGCACATCATATCGATACGGCACACTGGGGTATGGGTATGGAATACAGTGGCCCGGTAGAAGTCGAAGGCGAAGCAGTGTTCCCAACGAGCGGGCTTTGGAATGTTCACGGCAAATTCACTACTCATGCAAAATACGCTAACGGTGTGACCATGGAGATAAGCAGCAGGTTTATTAATGGTGTTAAATTTATAGGTACGGAAGGCTGGCTGTTTGTCTCTCGTGGAAACGCGAAGGTTACCGCGAGCGATCCAAGTTCGGGAAGTTCGAACAAAAATGCAATGGATGCGAGCGACCCGAAGATTCTGCACTCGAAGATCGGCGACAATGAGATCAAACTTTACCACAGTCCTGAAATGCATAAGAACTGGCTTGACTGTATTCGCAGCAGGAAAGTGCCTGTCGCACCTGTCGAGGTCGGACACCGTTCTTGCAGCGCGTGCCTGCTAAACGGTATTGCTATGAAATTGCCCGGCAAACTGAGTTGGGATCCGAAGAAGGAAAAGTTCATCGGTAACGATGCGGCTAATGCAATGCTTTCAAGACCGCAGCGTGGTGAATACGGCACAACTAAGGTTAAAGTTTAACTGTCAACGCTATTGAACCACGAATTAACACTAATAAAACACTAATTATTTCTTAAATAAGGATTGCAAAGGATTGTGTATTATGAAGAAATGCCTATTAATGATTATTGTTGTGGCTCTATTGCTATGCTTTTTAGGTTGTGAAGAAATGGAAAGCAAATTTACCGGTGCTGCCGGCGAAGTTAAGTTTTTGACGCTTGATCCGGGGCACTTTCATGCGGCTTTGGTGCAAAAGACGATGTACGACCAGGTTAGCCCTGTCGTGTATGTATACGCACCTGAAGGGCCTGATGCGGGGGATCATCTTAACCGTATAAAGGGGTTTAATACCCGGGCCGAATCTCCGACCAGTTGGGACGAGAAGGTTTATACCGGCGATGATTTTCTTGAAAAGATGATCGCCGAGAAGAAGGGTAATGTTGTTATCACTTCGGGCAACAACTCCAAGAAAACAGATTATATCTATGCGTCGGTCAAGGGCGGGCTTAATGTTCTTGCCGATAAGCCGATGGTTATTCGGCCGGATAAGTTTGACCTGCTTGTTGAGTCGTTTGATGTTGCGAAAAAGAACGGCGTTTTGATCTATGACGTTATGACAGAGCGGCATGAGATCACTACCATGCTGCAAAAAGAGCTTGCAAATACACCTGCTTTGTTCGGGCAGCTCAAAAAGGGTACGCCGGAAGAACCGGGTATTACCAAGGAAAGCGTTCACCACTTCTTTAAGTATGTCGCGGGCAATCCTATCAAGCGGCCGGGCTGGTTCTTTGATCCTTCACAAAGGGGCGAAGGGCTCGTCGACGTTTCTACTCATTTGGTCGATTTGATCCAGTGGGAGTGTTTCCCGGGGCAGATCATCGATTACAAGAAGGATATTGAAATGCTTTCGGCTAAGCGGTGGGCGACGGATATGACGCTTGACGAGTTTAAGAAGGTGACCAGTCTTGACGCTGTGCCGGATTACTTGAAGAAGTATACCAAGGGCGATACCGTCAGTGCTGTCAGTAATGGCGAGATGGTTTATAAGATCAAGGATGTTTGCGCAAAGGTTTCGGTTATCTGGAACTTCCAGGCTCCCGAAGGTACCGGCGATACGCATTACTCTATTATGCGCGGTACGAAATGCAATGTTATCATTCAGCAGGGCAAAGACGAAGGGTATAAGCCTACGCTTTATGTTGAGGCTGTTGAAGGCAGTGACATAATGATAGAGTTAGCCTCGGCTGTAAATGTCGACTTGCAGAAAGAATATCCGGGTATCAGTGTTCAACAGGTATTGCCCAACAAATGGAAAGTTAACATTCCTGAGAAATACCATGTCGGCCACGAAGCTCACTTCGGACAGGTTACCGAGAAATACCTGGGTTACCTTGTTGACGGCAAACTGCCCGATTGGGAAGTGCCGAATATGATTGCCAAGTATTATACGACGACTGAGGCTCTTAAGAAGGTGAAATAATGTGATGTTGGCTTCTAGCCAACATCTATGTCGGCAGGATGCCGACATTACAAGGGCGGATGCTATGATAGTTGCTACGTTTAATGCTAATTCGATTCGGAGCCGTGTTGGGATCATTCTTGATTGGCTTGATGAGCAAAAGCCCGATGTCCTCTGCGTGCAGGAAACCAAGGTCCATGACGACGATTTTCCTGTCGAAGCTTTCGCCGATTGCGGATACGAGTTCGTCTTCAGCGGCGAGAAAAGGTATAACGGAGTTGCTCTGTTTAGCCGGTATCCTATCGAAGATGTTGAATTCGGTCTGGACAGTGACCCTGCTGATGAGTCCCGGATGATCACCGCTTTTGTTAACGGCGTTGCGATTGTTAATACTTATATTCCGCAGGGTACTTCGCCTGATTCGGAGCGCTTCCAATATAAGCTCGATTGGTTTAAGCGGCTGCGAGCATACTTTGAGTCGCATTTCAGCCCGGATGAGCCGGTTTTGTGGATGGGCGATCTTAATGTCGCTATGGACGAGCGGGATGTCCACAACGCAAAGAGTGTCTGGGGGAGTGTTTGCTATTGCCAGGAGTCTATAGACGCTATTAGCGATGTTGTTGACTGGGGTTTTGAGGATATGTTTCGCAAGTTTACGCAGGAGGGCGGTCAGTATACCTTCTGGGATTATCGTGTGAAAAACGGGTTTGAGCGAAACGCCGGCTGGCGGCTGGACTATGTTATGGCGACCAAACCGATGGCTGCAAAATGCAAGCGATGCTGGGTGGACAGGGAGCCCAGGACGAAAGAACGGCCGAGCGATCATACTTTTTTGCTTGCGGAATTCGATATATAAATCAAAGATCAAAAATTAAAAATCAAAATTGTGGATACGGCCTTTCGGCCGAGATTATTATTAAGAGGCTGAAGTGGCATTGAACGAACAGCAGAAAAAACGTTACAGTCGGCATGTTTTGCTTGAGGGTGTCGGTGAGGAAGGGCAGTTAAGACTTTTAGAGTCGAAGGTGCTCGTAATCGGCTGCGGAGGGCTTGGCAGTCCGGCGTGTCTTTACCTGGCAGCTGCCGGAGTTGGGACAATAGGGATCGTCGATGCCGATCAGGTCGACCTGTCAAATCTGCAAAGGCAGATCGCTCATCACACTCCCGATATCGGGAGTGATAAGGTTGAGTCGGCCAAAGCGAAGATGAAATCGATGAACCCCGATGTGAAGGTCGCAGCTCATAAGGTCTGGGCCGATGCGGGCAATATTCGGGATATAATTGCCGGGTATGACTTCGTGATTGACGCTACGGACAATTTTGCCGCCAAATTCCTCATAAACGACGCCTGTTATTTTGAGAAAACCCCGCTATGCCATGCCGGAGTCGTAGGTTTCGAGGGCCAGTTGATGACGATAATTCCGGGTGAGACGGCATGTTACCGCTGCATATTCAACGCTCCGCCGCCGGACGGGGCGGTACCGATGTGCGGTGATGTCGGGGTTTTATGTACAGTGCCTGGGGTTCTAGGGACATTGCAGGCGACAGAGGCGATAAAGTATTTTCTGAAAAAAGGCGAGTTGTCTGTAAATTCGCTGTTGACATTCAACGCAATAAATATGTCGTTTAGAAAGATTCCATTGAAACGAAATTTCGAGTGTGCAATTTGTGGAAGAATTCCTACAATTGATGATGTCGGGAATTAGTAAACAGGGGCGTGCCTTCGTGATCGGAGAACGTTGGATCGCTGCTTTATTTTTTTATAAAGACTTTGGGTTTCTTTCTTTGATGCTCCATTCAGATATGACTCTACGAGGGAATATCTCATTTCATCGTTAAAATATTTTTCGATCATGCTGAAATCCAATGCTGCAAGATTTCTAATGATCTGACCGGTTTTGATTTCACGGCATTTGCTCATCCTGTGCAGGTCGATGATCGCAAAATCGCATGTCGTCACGTCTTCGCTCTCGAGATACAGATGCCATACATAAAGATCGGGCATGTTAACCCCGGCTTGGTGGATTTTGCGAACGAATTTACCTATATTTATAACGGTGAGTTTTTTTTGTTCGTCTGACATTCCTTCCCATTTTTCGGTGATGAATTCTCTGAGGCACTGGCCTGTAAGTTTTTCGGTTACAAAAAAGGATCGCAATTCAATCCCAAACCGGTTTTCCGTACCAAAACAAACAGGGCGATAAGTCATG
>JAIPFN010000147.1 GCA_021736615.1 Phycisphaerae bacterium
AGGGCTGGACAGGCTGGAACTACTACAACTATGACCTCAAAACTAAGCAGGACCGAATCGAGAAAGGTGCACTTTTCGAATACGCAAGAAGCATAGAAGTCTATAAATGCCCGACTTCAAGGGACAAAGAGGGACTGAGAACCTATGCTATCGTTAATTGCTGGAACACACCTCAGAATTTAGGTGCGGGTATCCCAAACTTCAAAAAGCTCAGCCAGGTAAAAAACACTTCGGCCAGAATTGTTTTCATGGACAACGTAGGCGTAGACTTCGATGCTCAGTTTACATTGCCTTATAATGTATCCAAGTGGAGCAACATCCCAAACTGGAGACACAGCAACGGCACCACTTTGAGCTTTGCAGACGGACATGCCGAATACTGGAAATGGACAAATATGGAACTGACTGTCGAACTCGCTAAGGAGAGCTTCGAACTGGCCTTGCAGACCAACGGCATCGCCAGAATGATCGATCGTCCCGGCCAGGACAAAAACGAGGACCTCCATCGACTTCAAAGGGGAGTATATGGTGAACTCGGCTATTAAAACATAGATGATCTGAGCAATTATATTTGAAAGGCAGACAATTAATGATAAAAGACAATGTACCTGAGGTCACACGCCGAAATTTCCTGTACGGACTTGGCTCAGCCGGTACCGCCATGGGTGTGTTTGGGATCGCAAATCAAGCTCACGCAGGCCGATTGTTTGCCAGAGCCGACGATCTGCCAAAAGATGCAAAAGGCAATATCATCGCCGGATTCGAAGAACAAAATACAAAAACCGGCAACAGTAATAAATGGCAGCCGTTCTCAAGTCGCAAAGTACGTGTCGGTATCGCCGGTTACGGATTATGCCAATTCGGAGCTCAGTTTTTCTTCCAGAATCATCCTAATGTAGAGGTCGCGGCAGTCAGCGACCTCGATCCCGGACGATGCGCCGCACTTGCAAAAGCAGTAGGCTGCACCAAAACATATAAATCCTGTGAAGAGATGATCAAGGACAAAATTATCGAAGCGGTCTTCATAGCCACAGATGCACCCAGCCACGCAAGGCTTGCAATTATGGCACTCAACCACGGCAAGCACATCGCGACCGCTGTGCCCGCCGTATTTGGCTTTGAAGCAGAAGAAGACGCTCAAAAACTTTTCGAGGCAGTCAAAAAAAGCGGCAAAAAATACATGATGTTCGAAACATCCGCATTCCATGCTTACACCTACGCTAACAGGCAGCTCTACCAGGCCGGTACATTCGGAAAGCTGATCTACTCTGAGGGTGAGTATTACCATGTCAACGCGGAACAACTGGGAAGTTACAATCCAAAGAACGGAAAAATCGACAAAAACGGATGGCGAAAGGGCCTTGTCCCAATGTGGTATCCGACGCATTCAACGGCATACTATGTCTCCGTCAGCGGCGGCCGTTTAACAGATGTTTCCTGCCTGGGCATGCCCAGCATCCATCCTGTACTCCAGCCGCAAAACAACGATTACAATAACCCGTTCGGTACCGAAGTGGCACTGTTCAAAACAAGCGAAGGCGGAATGTCACGCATAGCAGTCAGCTGGGACATGAAAAACGCCCATGGCGAGCAGGGACGCGTCTATGGCCAGAAGTCGATTAACAAAAATATAAACACTAACCGACCTCCCCTGCCTCGCGGTGTTCAAGGCGGAGGACACGGCGGGTCCCACGGACATCTCACCAATAACTTCATCGAATCAATTCTACTGGATAAAAAACCGGCCGTAGACATAAGCGACGCACTTAATATGACCATGTCCGGAGTAATAGCTCATAAGTCCGCACTAAAAGACGGACAATGGATGAAGGTACCGCAATACGATCTTTAAAAAAACAAATAAATAATTATCTAAGAAATATAATTTTAATAAGGAGTCTTTTCGCATGTCAAGTTTAGTATGGTTGAAAAAGAGTATATTAATTTCTATGATTTGCATTTACATGCAAGGCTGCATGGCCTATACACAAAATGAGGATTTGTCAAAACGAATTGACAAAAAGACGTTCAACACGGGATCCGTGCTCTGGTATGATGCACCTGCCGAAGAATGGCAAGAGGCCCTGCCCGTCGGCAACGGTCGATTGGGTGCCATGGTGTTTGGAAAATACGGCGAAGAAAGAATCCAGCTCAATGAGGAAACCTTTTGGTCGGGCGGCCCCTATTCTTCAGTCGTAAAAGGAGGAGCAAAAGTTCTTCCGGAAATTCAAAAACTCATCTTTGAAGGCAAACCTGTAGAAGCTCACAAACTTTTCGGCCGCTACATGATGGGCAACCCGGTTGAACAGATGAAATACCAATGCATCGGAAACCTTCACCTGTTTTTTGAAAACGAAACAGAGGTAACAGACTATAAAAGATGGCTCGACCTTGAAACAGCTGCCACCTGTGTAGAATACAAGGCTAACGGCGTTCAATACAAACGAGAAGTTTTCGCCTCGGCCCCCGACCAGGTCATCACAGTCAGACTGACCGCCGATAAACCCGGACAAATATCATTCAGCACACAACTGAGAGGTGTTCGCAATACCGCCCATTCCAATTACGGTAATGATTATTTCCAGATGGATGCGATCGGCAGCGATGGGTTAATGATCAACGGCAAATCAGCTGACTACCTCGGTGTCGAGGGCAAATTACGGTACCGCGCACAACTAAAAGCCGTTCCCGAAGGCGGCAACATGGATGTTAAAGGCGACCAATTGTACATTGACGGCGCCGATGCGGTAACCCTGTATTTTGCAGCCGCTACTAATTTCGTTAATTACAAAGATGTCAGCGCCGACCAGGTCGCACGCGTAACCAAAACTTTCAATAATATAAAAAACAAGTCCTACACTCAAATTCGCGATGCTGCTCTCAAAGACTATCAATCCTATTATAACCGCGTAACGCTGAAACTTACCAATACTGCCAACTCCTTCCTTCCGACAGACAAGAGGATGGCAGGTTACGTAAAAGATGTCGCTGCTGCTGAATCCAAAAGTCACAGACTGGAAGACGGATCGATGAATCCACTTGTATTCGATAAGAAAGACGGCCAAGACAATTCAGCACAGGACGCAGACCATTTAGAGGAAGAAAAGATAACTGATCCCAGTATGGCTTCTTTGTGTTACAACTATGGCAGGTATTCGTTAATATCATCATCACGGCCGGGCACCGAAGCAGCTAATTTGCAGGGCATCTGGAATCAGGACCAAAACCCAAAATGGGATTCCAAATATACAACCAACATCAACCTCGAAATGAATTACTGGCCGGTAGAAACCGGAAATCTCTCTGAGTGCGCAGAACCCCTCATCACGCTGGTCAAAGAATTAACCGATCAGGGCAGCCAGGTCGCCCGCGAGCATTACGGAGCAAGCGGCTGGGTCTTCCACCAGAACACAGATATATGGCGCGTCGCCGCACCGATGGACGGACCCTGCTGGGGAACATTCACTGTCGGCGGAGCCTGGCTGACCACGCATTTGTGGGAGCATTACCTCTACACCCTCGACCGGGATTATCTTAAGGAAGTATACCCGGTGATCAAAGGTTCAGTAGATTTCTTCATGGATTTTCTGGTTGAACATCCGAACGGAAAATGGCTCGTGACCAACCCTTCCAATTCTCCCGAAAATCCGCCCAAAGGACCCGGCTATCGGTACTTCTATGACGAGGTTACAGGCGACTATTATTTTACAACAATCTGTTACGGATCCAGTATGGACATGCAGATAATAACGGATCTGTTTGGTTATTACGCTCAGGCTAGTAAGGTACTTGGACGCGATGAAAAGTATGCAAAAAAGGTTCTCGACGCCCGTGCGCGGCTTGTACCTCCGCAAATAGGAAAAGACGGTACCTTGCAGGAATGGTCCGAAGATTATGATCAATTGGAAGAAAAACACCGGCACTTCTCACACATGTACGGACTCTTTCCCGGCAATGTTATCTCTGCTAAACGAACCCCTGAATTTGTCGACGCCTGCAAAGCCGTACTCGATCAGCGCGGAGACGGCGGAACAGGATTCTCACACGCATGGAAAATGTGCCTATGGGCCAGATTGTATGACGGTGAAAGAGCACACAAGATATTCAAGGGCTATATCAAGAACCAGGCCTGCCCGCAACTCTTTGCCAAATGCTTCGTAACACCGCAACTCGATGGAACATTCGGCGTTACAGCCGGGATTACCGAGATGCTGATGCAGTCGCATGAAGGAGTAATAGATTTGCTGCCCGCCCTGCCAAAAGCCTGGAGCGATGGACGTTTCGACGGCCTTTGCGCACGCGGCGCCTTCGAACTGGACATGCAATGGACCGGCGGCAAGATAACACGTGTGGAAGTTTTATCCAAAAAGGGACACCCCTGCCGGATAAATCCGAAAACAAAAGTAAATGTCACTTCAGACGGTAAGCCAGTTAATATCGAAAACAACAAAGACGGTTCTATCGAGTTTAAGACTCAGCCAGGGAAAAACTACACGCTAACCAGAACAAATAATTAAACTTCGGCTCCAATAAAGTTTTTAGATTGACAGGTTTGTAAATCAAAATGACAAATTAAAAATCAAGAATTTAATTAAGGGTTAACACAAAATGAAAAATATAAATTTAAGTCAGATTACTTACAGGTTTATTGTCACCGTTTTTGTTGCTGTCTCTTTGATGGCTGGCGTTTCACCTGCCGCAGGGCCGAATGATCCGCCGGATCTGACTAAGGTCGAAGCGAAAGAAATCGATCTCAAGCCAGGCACTTATAACCTTGGGCCCACCGGGCTTCGGGGTTGGATCTATACAAAGCCAGGGAACTATCTGGATAGCGTACAGGGTCGGACGACAACAGCCAGCCGCCAGATTCTGGTTACCCATGTTGGGGCAAAGTCTCCCGCTGAAGGGGTGATGAAAGTTAACGACGTTATTTTAGGTGTCGGTGGGAAGCTTTTCACCGACGATGCCCGCAAGGGTATCGGCATGGCTATTACAGAAGCCGAGAAGATTAACAACCTCGGCATTTTGAAGCTGAAAATATGGCGTAACGGCAAGAATCTGGACGTCGAACTGAAATTAAAGGTTATGGGTGCCTATAGCAAAACCGCTCCATATAGATGCCGAAAGTCAAGACGAATATTTGAACACGCCTGCAAGCATCTCGAGAAGGAACCGCTGCAGAACAATCTCTGGGGCGCCATCAATGGACTGGCCCTGCTTTCAACCGGCAAGGCGGAATATCTGCCCAGGCTTCAGGCATTTGCCCGCGAGATCGGACCTAAGACGCTGAAACTGGAACTGAAGAAAGGAATGGTGGTCTGGGATTGGGGCTACAAGAATCTGTTCCTCTGCGAGTATTACCTTCGAACCGGTGACAAGGAAGTGCTGCACGCAATCAATCAATATACTGTCAGTCTAGCCAAAGGGCAAAGTATGTATGGCACCTTTGGTCACGGCCTGTCCGACCTGACGCCTGACGGCAAGCTCCACGGTTCGATCCCTCCGTACGGTCCGGTAAACCAGTGTGGATTGACCGGCAACCTGGCGATAGTAATGGGTAAAAAGTGCGGCGTTAAAGACCCGGAAGTTGATCCTGCTGTCGAAAGGGCTTTGAAGTTCTTCGGGTACTTCGTTGACAAGGGATCTATTCCCTATGGCGAGCATGCGCCATGGCCTTACCACGGAAGTAACGGTAAAACCGCACAGGCCGCATTGATGTTCGCTATTGCAGGGAATCTAACAGACGAGGCAAGATTTTTCTCCAAAATGACGGTGGCTTCCTACAACAATCGTGAATACGGGCACACCGGCCAGGGTTTCAGTTACCTGTGGACTGCTTTGGGCGCAAATGTGGGTGGGCCGGCGGCCGCGGCCGCTTTTTTCAAAGAAGCTTCGTGGCACTTCGACCTCGTGCGCCGCTGCGACGGTTCCTTCACATACGACGGCGGCGAGCAGTACGGCGCCGGCAGGACAGACGACGACACTTACTACGGCAAGAGCAGTTACAACGGTTTGAGTCCCAACGCCACCTACGTCTTGACCTATTCTCTTGGATTGAAGAATCTATACATTACCGGCAGGGATGCGAAATATGCCAACCAGCTTAGTTCAAAGGATGTTTCAGATGCTATCGCATCGGGACGCTTCGATCTGGACCGCAAGACAATGAGCGTCAATCAACTGGTTGCCGCCTTTGGCGACTGGTCACCGGTCGTCCGCGGCTGGGCCGCAGAGGAACTGGCCGGGCGCCCGGAAGTTCGCTCGATGGCTGGGGCGCTGATTAAGATGGCCAGCGGCAACGATCTGCATGTCGCCCAGGGCGCATGTGAGACGCTGGGATATCTTAATGTCAAGGAAGCCTTGCCTGTTTTGATAAGTCTGCTGGAGCACGATGACCGCTGGCTGCGGTACAAGGCCGCCGAGACACTAAGTAAAATGCGAGAAACGGCCAGGCCTGCGCTGGATGACATGCTTCGGGTGGTCGTCGATAACGCCCAGCCTGTTGAGCCAATCGCCTGGGATGACCCCATACAGTTCAGCCATGGGCAGCTGGCGAATGCTCTGTTCGGGGGCTTGCTGAGAAATTCGATAGAAGGCATAGATAAGAAGGTACTCTACGCGGCTATTAGAGCAATCGCACAGAACCCAGACGGCAGGGCGCGGGGGAACCTTCAGGGCATATTTGAGAAACTTCTGACTCTGGAGGACGCTGAGGCACTGGCACCGGATCTTTTAAACGCAATCTTAGTGCCTGCGCCGGCAGATACGATGTTCCGCGATTCGATCCGAATGGGTGCGTTCAAGGCATTGACGAAATACCGCTTCAAGGAAGCTGTTGAAGCCGGTGTCATCTACGCCAAGACCCAGGGCGGCCATGGCAGCCAGGACAGAACCGGACTGATCATGAAAGAAATAGTAAGCTATGGCTCGGCCGCCCGGAGTGCTATTGTCGGATTGAAAGAGTTGATCGATCAATTCAATGAAGATGTCAAGCGGCAGGAATTTCCCGGAGGCGAACTCAATAACAGGAGAGTTACCGCCGTCGAAGAGGCCATCAAGGCCATTGAAGCCGCAAAAGATCATCCGAAGCTGCGGAGTATTTCGGTAAGATAGAGTTTCGTGTAATTGTTTTCGTACCAGGTCAAATAACTCAAACTGACCTAAATAGGCCTTTAAAACAATGTAAAACAATTGCAATTGAAGGGTTTGCATAGCATTTGTTTTTTATATAAAAATGCCTCGGCCGTCAGGCCGAATCCTTTATTATACAATATACAATTGTCATTATTCATTTCAAACTGACCGAATCGGTCAGTTTGAGTAAATAAGCTTGTTGGAGATGAACCAATGAAAGAATATACAAGTTTTGATCGAGTTGCTGCTGCTTTGGAGCATAAAGAGCCTGACCGGGTTCCGCTGGACTTCGGCGCAGCAGAGGTCGCCTCTATAAACATTCACACAATGCGCAGGCTGCGAAAGCACTTCGGGCTAAGCGAAGATGTCGTGCTGGACGATGTAGTTATTCAAACCGGCAAGATGGAAGATGACCTGATCGACAAACTAGGAGTTGATGTCAAGATCGTAAAACCCAACCCGCCGGCTGATCCAAACCTTGCCAAAGACCTCGGTTTGCAGGATGGCTGCTATAGATTGATCGACGAGTACGGTATGGGTTGGGCGATGCCTGAACATAGCGGCAAATATTACGACCTTTACTACAGCCCCTTGGCCTGCGCCGAGACCGTAAGCGACGTGGAAAAATACCCCTGGCCAGACCCGCTCGATGCGGCAAGGTTTGTGGGTATGAAAGAAAACGCCGGAAAAATTGCCGCCGAGGATAAGAAAGCGGTATTCCTTGGCCGTGCAAGTTCCGGTATGTGGGAGCATGCCGTCTGGATGACCGGTTATGAAAAGTTTTTCATGGATATGATACTTAACAAGAAATTCATTCATGCGATTATGGAAAAGATCCTCGAAATAAAAATGAAGTACTGGGGGCGGGTATTGGAACTGGTCGATGAAAAATACGTGGTGATCTCCTGTGCCGACGACCTCGGTTCGCAGGACAGTCTGCTCGCAGGTCTCGATCTTTACAAAGAAATGATCTGGCCGTATCACAAAAGGCTGTTCGAATTCCTAAAGAAAAAAGCCCGGCAAAAAGTTTATATATTCTTCCACAACGACGGGGCGATCTACGAGACCCTGCCGCTTTTGATAGAAGCAGGCGTCGATATTATAAATCCCTGGCAGGTCAATTGCAAAGGCATGGACGATACCGCAAAATTCAAGAAAGAATTCGGCAGCGATCTCACTGTCTGGGGCGGAAGTTGCGACACTCAAAAAGTTTTGCCGTTCGGCACGCCCCAACAGGTTCGCGATGAGACCAAAAGAAGAATAGAGGACCTCGCCCCCGGCGGCGGCTATATATTCGCCCCGATACACATAATACAGGACGGCGTGCCGGTAGAAAACATAATCGCAATGTGGCAGACCCTTCAGGAATATGGAATATATACACAGGCATAAAATATACGAAAATCATACCTGTCCGCAGCATGGGCAATAACAGCATCGCCCGTCCTGTCGCGTCGTAGCAAAGCGAAGACGGAAAAAAGTTACGTGGAATGATTTTTTAATGAAATAGCCTCGGCCGCAAGGCCGAATCCTTCATTATACATTATACAATATACATTATTCATTTCAAACTGACCGATTAGGTCAGTTTGAGTTAGTAATTCGTAATTATCAAACTGGCCGCCAGGTCAGCTCGCACCCAGCAGTGATCCGGCAATAGTCACCGAATTAAAAATCACATGAATACAGATCGACCGAAGGATCGACCCGCTCTTTTCGTATGCGTACCCCATACAAACAGAAAGCGCCATAAGAGGCAGCCAGTGCTGCCATATCCCGTGCATCACAACAAAGACCAGCGAAGTACAAATGATCGCAAGCCACGGACTGCCCAGGTGCGTACGAAGTGTTGACTGGATCAACCCACGAAACAAAAGTTCCTCGAAAACCGGAACAACAAACGCCGCCGAAAATATCACCAGAATTTTAAACCCGACATGAATCTTCGTAAGCAGTTCGAGGCTGTCATTTTTCGGAAGATCAAACTCACCCCCGACAAAAGCTTTACCGGCATAAACAATTATCCAGATAGAACCCAGAACAAGCGGCATCGACGCGACATAGTTAACCGCCCCCCAGCCTAAATCCTTCGGAAAAGTCCTGAAATCCAGGCCAAACCCCTCAAGCCGCCCATGAAAATTCATAAACGCGACCACAAGAATACTGCAGATCATACCCAGTTCCACGGCAAGCATCCCGATATACAAGGCCAATTCGCCCTGAATTGGCAAAGGTTTCCCAAAACGCTCTCTAGCCAGATACCCTGTTATCGAAATAAGTATCACCCACGCAAGCAACTGAATCAAAGGTGTATGCAGACGCATCTTATTTAGCCTCGCCGGGGCCGAATCAAGCGACCCAAAAAACTTATTACGCACCAGCCAGCAAACAAGTATAACCACACCCGCGGCAAAACCAATCGTCGTAATAATCTCGGAAACCGTAACCGACCCCAGAAAACCCTCAGCCGATTCAATCTCCCCCAATATATCAAAAATTTTTCTCATCAAAAACCTGCTTTAAAAATAAAACAGCCGCATCGGAATCATTATTCACCCCAAACCGGCCAGTTTAAGCTTGTCAACACCATCATTTTGTATTAGATTATTGTAAGCAATGCAAGCAAAAACCCATTTGTTTCACGGAAGAATATATGATGGATATTTTCAAAATCGAAGGACCGGTTAAACTTTCAGGCGACATACGCATTAACGGCTCAAAAAACGCGGCCCTGCCGATAATGGCAGCAACAATCCTCGCCCCCGGAAAATCAACGATCCTCGACGTTCCGGACCTGGCAGACATTAATGTCCTAAAAACCCTGCTCGACTCCCTCGGTGCAACCGTCGAAACCCGCGAAAACGGACAGGTAGACATCGACACCTCAGTAATAGACAACCCCGTAGGCGAATACGACATCGTCCGTAAGATGAGAGCAAGCATCTGCATACTAGGCCCCCTGCTCGCCCGCTGCGGCCATGCGGAAGTCTCAATGCCCGGCGGATGCGCAATAGGCGACCGCCCCGTAGACATACACCTTCGAGGCCTGCGCGAACTCGGCGCAGAAATCACCCTAAAAAACGGTAACATAGTCGCCACAGCACCCAAGGGCCTTATCGGCAGAAACATATTCCTCGGCGGACCCTTCGGATCAACCGTCCTGGGAACCGCAAACATACTGATGGCCGCAACCCTCGCCAAAGGAACTACGGTTATTGAATCGGCAGCCTGCGAACCGGAAATCAGCGACCTCGCTGGCATACTAAACGCAATGGGAGCAAAAATAACAGGCATAGGATCGCCAAGACTAACCATCGAGGGCGTCAAATCTCTAAGCCCCGTAAAATACAGGGTAATCGGGGACCGCATCGAAGCCGGCACATTCATGGTAGCCGCCGCCATAACGAAAGGTCAACTCCGCCTCCACAACTGCAACCTCGACCACATGCTCGCAATCGTAGACCGCCTCGAACACATCGGCGTAACGATAGACTCTGCAGAAGACGGCTGCGTAGTAACCCGCACCGGCCCCATCAAAGCAGCCGACATAACAACCCAGACATACCCCGGCTTCCCGACCGACCTCCAGGCCCAGCTCATGGCCCTGCTCGCCCACGCAGACGGCAATTCCATCGTAACAGAGAAGATCTTCCCCGACAGATTCATGCATGTCGCCGAGATGAACAGAATGGCCGCAAACATACGCAAGGAAGGCGCAAGCGCAATAATCGCAGGAGTAGAAAACCTCGTAGCCGCCCCCATAATGGCCTCAGACCTCAGGGCATCGGCAGCCCTCGTACTAGCCGCCATGGCCGCCCACGGAACCACCGTCATTAACAGGGTATACCACATAGACCGGGGATACGAAAAAATAGAGAAAAAATTAAACGCAGTAGGCGCAAAAATAACCAGAGAATCAGTATAGAGGAACCTCCACAACTCACAACTCACGACTCACGAGCCTAAAACGTAATCCCAAAGCCGCTATACGTATCGTTAACGCCGACACTCTGGCAATTAGCATCCGATATCCCCCTGCCGAAAGTATCAGCAATATCCCGCAAGCAATCTTTAACGTCATCCGGATGTCCCTGCACAACCATTTCAACCTGTCCGCTAGGCAGATTCTTAACGAACCCCACAAGCTCATGCCGCCGCGCGATCCGCTCAGCGGTAAACCGAAACCCGACCCCCTGCACCCGGCCGGTATAAACAACATGTCTGGCAATATCTTCCATAGAAAACAAATTTAACGCAGCCCACCCAAAAAAACAATAAAAAATCATCACTAATCAATAATAAATCAAAATCCGCCTCACCCAACCGCCCGACCTTTAACCCCGGATTCACCAATCCGGGGTTAAGCCCGCCAAAGGCGGACGCCTGAACTTCACGATAACAATTAATCTCAAAGCAACACGCCTCTCCTTTTATCATTCACCTGCAAACATCAATGACCATAGCGACCAGGTCTGCCAATAGAACCACGATATCGATCATGCCCAGGAACACGTTGAACAATCACAACAGGCGTCCGACGCGGCATAGGCCGATGGTGAGGCTGACATACTGGAGGGTGGATCGGCTGACGTCTTTGATGCTGGTGATAAGATATACTCTCAACACATCCACCCAATAAGAAACAGGCAACGATTAGAATAGTAGTCTTAAACATGATCGATCTCCTTTGGACTAAACAATATTTACAATTCAATATCCAAAGTACAAGACGCTAAACCAAAGAAAAATCACACAAAAATCAAACAAAAAAACATAATTTTTAATTTTAATTTTTAAAAAAAAGGCCCCATGAGAATTTCCCATGGGGCCCAAAAGGTTCTTTAACAGATTATTAAAACTGACAATTTAATCAACCAATTTATGCTCGGCTCCTTGCATCGTATAATCCAAAAGCCATTCTGAAGCAAGAATCGCCAGGTCCAACATGTCCGTGGTGCAATCCTCGGTAATATCTCCAAGGATAAATTGCATGTCCGGATTCGCGGCCACAGCTGCCTCACAAGGATTCTCGTACACATCAATACTAACTGAACTACTGGTGGTATTCCCTGTGCTTACTTCTTCTGCAGTAAAGGTCATATTAACACTAGGCACACCAGGATCAATTATATATATACCTGCTTCACCATTAATCAGTAGCTTAACATCGTCGTAGAAGACCTTGGTTTGAGTTGCATATGCAGGATCCGCATCGTCCGGCGTAAGCAGTCGAATTTGAATCGGCTCACCGGCCAGGTCGGCCAGTCCCGGACTTGGATCAAGTGTTACAACAGAAGTTCTCCACTCGCGTCGAGGAATATCGATGCTGTTGGCGTCTTCTGCAACAACGGTTCCGCCGTAGATATTATCCGAACCTGCACCGGTAGATTCAACCTGACCGCCTACAACAAGCTGAACCAGATAACCTCTCCAGTTAGCGTCTGTGTAGTTATTGGGGTTCGGAGGATCAACTTCAAGCGGACGACCGACTGCGACAGAAAGTTCGTAGGTGGCAGTTGGGTCATATGCTGCATCGCCCAGGAGTATTGCAACACCATCAGCTCTTGACTCGCTGGTTGAAGAATTTGCACGGAGCATTATATCGCCATCCGGAATTGTCCCTTCCGGGAAATGGTAAGCCGGATTATTTACATACTGACGGGCAGATACGGTAGCACCTGCAGGTCTGTCATATTGGCCCCAGTAGTCACGATATGACTGTACCGCTTGGCCGCCGTCGACTGTAACAATCTCAAAACTGCCGTTAGGCAAGTATGACTTCAAGTACGGTACTTTGCTAATCGTAACAGTTGTTTCTAAATCACCGGGATTAGAGACCGCAACGTCAAGTTTAGGATCATCGGCAGGAGAAGCAGTCCAGCTATAAGTAACGTCTGCCATGTTCCATAGAGAATCTGTTCCGTCGACAGTTGCATTCAATGTCACAGGTTCGCCTTCCCAGGTAATCATGTTGTCACCTGCAGAAACGATAGGAGCGTTAGGATCGTTCTCGCGAATCTGGAATCCGCTAAGCCCGATGTGATTGGATCCGGTGCCGTGAATCTTAAAGGTCATAGAAGAACCCGTAACTCCTTCATAAAGAATATAGTTACCAGTAACATCGCCACTGTCATCATTAACCTGATCAAAAGTACCGTCAAATCTTCCTATTGGCCTGGCGAAATCTGCATAAGGTGCGCCGTTTAAACTGTATTGGCCTGTACCGTCGCCTTCTTGTGCCTGCTGTGTACCAATGTAGAAGATAAGATCGTAAGCGGCAAAAGGAATATCGGTCAATTGGATATGGGTTATCAGATCCTCTAAGCCCGGGGTTTCCATAGTACCGTTACTATGACCTTCCATCATTTCGGCAGTAGCGCCTTCAACCATTGCGTCGATGCTGTCGTTGTAATTGTTATCGTTACGGGTATCATGGAAATAGAATAATGCAGTGGACCCGCCGGTACTTACAAGAGTATCCG